>CAYQPP010000153.1:0-8624 GCA_964419235.1 uncultured Bacteroidales bacterium | reverse complement strand
AGGGAAATGTCCGAAGGACAAAGGGGGTGAAAAAAAATAAACACAAAACATGTATAGTTCACACATATCATAACTTCACAAAAAGCACAATGTAAAGCATATGTTTGCTTTTGGCTTAAAGTTTCTTTACTCAAAAATACGTTTTTCATTAAAATCAACTATTTTTGTAATAAATAATAAAATGGTGTTATGGAATCAATAGAGAAAAGAGACTACATACATAGCCATTTACATCAAATCGACAATAAGTTTATTGATGAGATGTATAATAAAATGTTTGTGAAATTACAAGATAGTAACACAACTGTTGGCTACGATGCTTCGGGTAATCCAATAAGCAGAACTCAGTTTGTAGCAGATATTAAAGAGGCAGAAGAGCAAATTGAGCGAGGTGAATATATTACCATAGAGGATTTAGAATCAGAATCGAAAACATGGTAATAAAAAAGGCAGGAGTAATAATATCTAATAAAGCAAGACAATCTTTTCGCAACCATATTATTTATCTAAAAAAAGAAGTGTCAAAAGAGACTGCCGAATTAGTCCGTAAAGGTATTTAATCCACAACACAAACAAGCCAATAGGGTAGTTTATAAATTAATGTTAGCGGCAATTCAAAAAAAAGACCTAATATTTCCAAATATTTGATAAATTAGGAAATATTTACATATATTTGTAAAAAAGGTTTATTAAATGAAGAAAGTTGAAAAAGCACCAAACCGGAAAGATGACAGTATATTAAATGAAGGCCTTAAATTATTTATTAACAATGAATACAAGAAAATCATTGACAAAATAAATGATAAATATCTATATTGGGACAAGGCAAAATATACTAAAACACCAAACAACATTGACCCAAAACTTTTATGGAGTGCGGTTAAATTTAGCAGGACAATTCATTCAAAAGAAATCTCATTTGGTGAGCATAAATTTTATTTCAATTTAATAAATCACATACAAAAAGAATTACATAGCTTTGATTTGAATATAGGCGGGCAATTACAAGCAAAGTCGATTATACCGGAAGATGAAAAGAAAAGATATTTAATCAGTTCTATCATGGAAGAAGCCATTGCTTCAAGTCAAATAGAAGGAGCTGTTACAACACGGGAAAAGGCAAAAGATATGCTCAGAAAGAATAAAAAGCCAACAACAAAATCTGAGCAAATGATTTTAAATAATTTTATAACAATAAAGCATATTGTTGAGAATAAAGCTGAAACTTTAACAAATGAAACCTTATTTGAAATACATAGATTAATAACACATCAAACATTAGACAATCAAGATGATGAAGGTAAATACAGAACACATAATAACATAAATGTTGTTGATGTTATTGATGGAGAGATTGTTCATACACCACCAGATTATAAAAATATCGGAGATTTAATGAATAAGTTGTTTGATTTTTTTAATGATAACAACAATGAACAATTTATACATCCAATAATAAAAGGTTGTATCATTCATTTTATGGTTGGTTATATTCACCCTTTTGTAGATGGAAATGGCAGAACGGCAAGGGCACTGTTTTATTGGTATTTATTGAAAAATGGATATTGGCTTACAGAATATTTGTCAATTTCAAGATTAATAGCAAAAAGTAAAACACAATATGCATTAGCTTATTTATATAGCGAAATTGACGAAAACGACATTACTTATTTCATCAATTATAAAATAAAAATGATGAAGTTGGCTTTTGAGAGTTTAAGAGAATATATTCAAAGAAAAATAGATGAAAAAAAACAATATATTCATTTTCAAAAAATTAAAGGCATAAACGAAAGACAAGCATTAGTATTGAAATGGATATACGAAGAACCTGATATTTTGCTTACAGTTAAAGAGATAGAAAACAGATTTAGCATATCGAATCAAACTGCAAGAACAGATTTATACGAATTAAAAGATAAAGGATATTTAGATTTAATTGATTTAAACAAAAAGACAAAAGCATTTTGCAGAAGTGAAAAATTTGAAAAAATAATAAAAAAAGAACTCCCTATAACACTACTCTGAAAAGACATTTGCGGTATAGGTAAATATTTCGGCGGTTTTCCAGCCATCCCAACCAATTCCGGCTTTGTGTTTTGAGCAATACCCTAAAAACTCATTAACACTCCAGTTGTTGTTAACCGCAACCTGAGGCAATAAGGTGCCTGTGTTAAAGCCTTGTTTTATATAAATACCGTGCTTTCCGATAATAATTTCATCAATATCGGTTATTTTTTTTAATGGGCTTAAAACCGAAATCTCAATTTTTATATCGTCAATTTCGTTTTTGTCGATTGCCGAAAACCTATGGTCGTGAAATGCCGACGAAACCGCCATTTCTTGAATTAATTTGTATAAGGGCTCGTTTGAGACAAAACGGCCAATGCACCCGCGCAGCTCGTTGCCATTATGTATTGTAACAAATGCGCCGCATTTTTCTTTTAAAGATTCGCTTATGCCCTGTTTTAATAAATCTGTTTTGTTTTTCAATTTAAGTTTTTCTCTTATCTCGTTTCGGGCAATTTGCAGCAGCATGCTTTTTTCATTTTCGGTTAATTCAAAACTGCTGCTGTTGTTTAAAGGTTTTGTAAATGCCGTAAACGACATATATCCGACAACCCTGTCGTGGTCGCCATAAATTGAATCGCCGGAGTTCATCTGTTTTATTTTTTCAATACTAATTTCGGCATTATTATCTAACAGGTGCATTAGTATTAAAATGCCCGACAATCCGCAGGCGCTGGTTGATAGGTTGTTGATGCGAAGTTTGTTGTTTTTTTCAACGGCATTTAGTACGCTGTTTGTGCTTTTTTGCAATATGGCATCGCCAATCCTTTTGTCGGCTTGCGCGGCATCGTTATAATTAGGAAAGTGCGAAAAGTCGGAGCTTATTACAAAAAGGTTTTTGTTGTTGAACCAAGGTTTAAGGCTTTCTGATATGTTTTTTAACGATTGGTTGTTTTGTGTGCCCACAATAATAGGGACTATTTTAAAAGGTTTTTTCAGCCAAAACTGAATAAACGGCAGTTGAACCTCAAGGCTGTGTTCAAATTTGTGGGCATTGTCATAAAAATTAAACAATGGGTTTGTGCTTATCAGTTTATCGGCAATATCGGTATTTACCACAACCTCGCCCAAAGGGGTATTGTAATTGCCGATATTATAAATTGACGCACCGTTAAACGAAGCATGGTGCGATGGGGCAATTATAAAAATATTCTCAAAATCGGCTTGCGGGTTTATTTGGTTAAAAGCACTTGCGGCCACCTCGCCTGAAAACAGATAGCCTGCATGTGGTGAAATAACGGCAACAATATTTTTATATGTTTCGGGTTTTCGGTTTTTGTCAAAAAAATCTTGCAAATCGTTTTTCAGCTTGACTGGATCAGACGGGTAAAACTTGCCGCTTACAACCGGTTCCCTGTTTATTGTTTTTTTCATTGGTATAAAACTTTAAGAACTGTTTTATACAAAAATAACAAAAAGGCTTGGTAAAAAACCTGTTTTTATGCGAAGTTTCTTCTGTAAACCCTTTCGCTGATTTTAATGCTAAGCTCATAAAGCACTAATAACGGAATACATACCATTATTTGGCTGATCATGTCGGGGGGGGTAATAATTGCCGAAACAATAAGCAGTATTATCAATATTATTTTTCGGCTCGATTTCATGAACTTTGGGGTTATAATACCGGTTTTTGTTAGAAAATACACCAATATGGGTATTTCGAAAACAACGCCGAGCGACAGCGATACCGATACCACATTTCGTAAATACGACCCCAGCGATATGGTGTTTGCAACCTGTTCGCTGACATGGTAGCCGCCAAGGAAATTTATTGTTAGCGGCACTATTAAAAAGTAACCGAATAAAACGCCTATGATAAATAAAACCGAGCTTACAAATACGGCTCCGCGGCTGTGTTTTTTTTCGTTGTCGTGTAGTGCGGGTTTTACAAACCGCCAAAACTCAAAAATTATGTATGGCGATGCCAAAAACAGCCCTACGGCAAATGATGTAAACAGGTGTGTGGTAAATTGCCCCGATAGTTTTATGTTTATAATTTCAAGCCCCGACTGGTTTAGGCATAGTGCATCTGAATTCAAATACCTTGAGAACCTGCAAAGCACCTCGTTAGTAATAAACCAAGGCTCTTTAGGCGATAGAAACACATAATTAAAAACAAGCGTTTTATTTAAAAATGCAACAACGCTAATAACACCAACGGCAATTAGCGAGCGGATAAATACCCACCTGAGCTCCTCAAGGTGGTCCCAAAAGGTTAATTCAATATTTTGTGGCTCTTTTGGCATTTGTTGTTTATAGTTTGGCGCTTTTTTTTATATCGTCGGTAACAGAGTTTATCTCTTTTTTAATCTCTTTGAGGTCTTCGCCCACTTCGCTTTCGCTGGTGGCTTTTTTAAATTCTTTTATGCCTTTGCCCACGCCCTTCATAAGCTCGGGTATTTTTCGGCCACCAAAAAGTAT
Organism: uncultured Bacteroidales bacterium; assembly: GCA_964419235.1. Taxonomy (GTDB): domain Bacteria; phylum Bacteroidota; class Bacteroidia; order Bacteroidales; family SZUA-534; genus GH45. The sequence continues at coordinate 4,133 of CAYQPP010000153.1, read as the reverse complement.
TAAAATAGCAAGTACTATCAATATAATCTCTTGTCCCCCTAAAATGCCGAGTGGTATAGTATTTATTGTCATATTAATGTATTTTGTTTTTGGTAAAACTACATATTATTTTTCAAAACATATACGCTTTAGGGTGTGTTTTGTTTATTGTTAAAACAGTAAAATATTTTTGGATAAATAACAAATTCTATTATTTTTGTCAAAAGGGATGTTTTAACTTACTATTACTACAAAAAAAATGAAAGAAGACAAGTATTGGAATGAGGAGTGGAAACACTTTACTCTTCCCGGGATGCGTGATGGGGAAACGTATGAGGTTTCAACTTATGGTCGTGTTAAACACTTCAACAAAAAGAAAAAGGAGTGGCAGTTTCTTACTACGATTAATCAGTATAAAGATAAATCGGGGTTTGAATACGTTAATAATTTTAAACGTATTAAAGACACGAAAGTAAGGGTAACCGAGTCAGTGCACCGTTTGGTTGCTGCCAATTACTGCGAAAGGCCTTCTGATAATCATAAATTTGTTATCCATAAGGATTATAATAAGCAGAATAACCATAAGGATAATTTAAAATGGGTTACACAGCATGAATTAAACCTTCATAATAATGAAAACCCAAAAGTAAAATTTGCGAGAGGAAACCGTAAGGGGCATATTACCCACGCAAAACTTACCGAAACCGATGTTATTCGGTTAAAGAAAAAAGTAAGGCGGGGCAAAAACCCATTATATAAAATTGCACGCGAATTTGGAATTACACATACTCAGTTAAATAGAATCCGCAAAGGCGAAAATTGGGGGCATGTAAAAATTGACGATGAGGATTAACCATTAAATTTAGTATTGTTGAATAGAAAAAATTTGCCCGGAGGGGAGGAAGGGAAGCAGCTGCCTTTGGTTGAGCAGTTTTATACGCTTCAAGGCGAAGGGTACCATACTGGCAAGGCAGCGTATTTTATTAGGATTGGCGGTTGTGATATCGGTTGTAGGTGGTGCGACTCAAAAGTTTCGTGGAACCCCGATATCCATAGCTTGGTTTCGGTGGATAATATTCTTGAGAGTGTTTTAAAAACTCCTGCAAGGTCGGTTGTTGTTACGGGCGGAGAACCATCGTTATATAATTTGAACCCGTTGTGCGATTTGCTGAAAAAAAATAATATCGAGACTTTTATTGAAACATCGGGGGCGTATGAGCTAACCGGCACTTGGGATTGGATTTGCTTGTCGCCGAAGACTAACGTGCATCCAAAAGGAGATATTTATAAAAGGGCCGATGAGCTAAAGGTTATTATTTATGAAGATGGGGATTTTGAGTGGGCTGAGGCTTGTGCAGAAATGGTTGCCGACAAGTGCCTGTTATATTTGCAGCCCGAGTGGAGCAGGTTTTCGGTAAATATCGATAAAATTGTCGGTTATGTTATGAATAACCCCAAGTGGATGGTGTCGTTACAGTCGCATAAGTTTATGAAAATACCGTAGGGACAATTTATGGACTGCCAAAACAGCATTTAGTTTTCGTTTTTATTTAGGCGTTCGGCTTTTAAAACGCCTTTTATTTTGTTAATATTAACAAGCAACGAGTCTAAGTGGCTTAGGCTATTTACAAATACGGTTATAAAACCTTGAAAAATGCCATCTTTTGTGTTTATCGCCAACGAGCGCATATTTACTTGGTGGTCTTTTGATATTACTTCGCTAATATGGTTCATAATACCTATTTTATCGAGCCCGGTAACAACAATCTCAACCAAAAATGCCGAATCTTTTGATTCTATTGTCCATTTTGCAGGGACAATCCTGTATGAGAAACGGCGGTATAAATCTTTTGCGTTGGGGCAATTCGACCTATGGATTTGGATACCCCTGTCAACTGTAACAAAACCAAAAATAGCATCGCCGGGTATTGGGCGGCAGCATTTTGCCAGTTTGTAATCAATATTTTTTAAGTTTTTGTCAATAACCAAAAAGTCGGTTTCCGACGGTTTTTGCTGAACATACTCAGCCACGCTCGATGGTGTTATTTGGCTTGTTTTGGAATCATCTTCTGTTTTCGATTTTATTAGATACTCTTTAATTGATTGTATATCAATTTTTTCATCGGCAATGTCTTGATAAAAGTCTAATACCCTTTTGTATTTAAAATGGGTTGTAAGCTTTAATACAATGTCATCTTCAAAGTCGAATTTTAATTGTGCTATTTTTCGTTCAAGAATCTCTTTCCCAATTTCGGCCTGCTTAAACAGGGTCTCATTTATTGCTTTTTTTATGCGGGCTTTGGTTCTCGGGCTAACTACAATATTTAGCCATTCGCTGCGTGGGTGTTGGTTTTTTGATGTAATTATTTCGACAGTATCGCCATTTTGCAGTTTGTGTTTTATGGGTACAATTTTTTCATTTACCCGAGCGCCTGTGCAAGTGTTGCCGATTTTACTGTGTATGGCATATGCAAAATCTATGATAGTTGCCCCTGCACGGAGCTTTTTAATGTCGCCTTGTGGAGTAAATACAAAAATATCTGCTATCTGCTTGTTTTTTGTTTTTAGTTCGTCAATGGCATCGGCATCTTTGGCTTCCAAAACATCGCGTATGGTTCGCAGCCACCCGCCTTGGTTATCTTCGCTTGCCGACTCTTTATATTTCCAGTGGGCGGCATCGCCTTTTTCGGCAATTTCGTCCATGCGTCGCGTGCGAATTTGCACCTCAACCCAATGGTTTCCGGGACCAATTACCGTTGTGTGCAGCGATTCGTAACCGCTTGGGCGGGGGGTCGAAATCCAATCGCGCAAGCGCACAGGGTTGGGATTGTATATGTTTGTTACTAAACTGTAAATATTCCAGCACTCCTCTTTTTCGCTTAAAGTATCATCAATAACTATGCGTATGGCAAACAAATCGTATATTTCAGAAACGTCAATCCCCTTTTTTTTGATTTTACCGTAAATGGAATTTACCGATTTTGGCCTCCCCTTAATTTCGTACCGATACCCTTTTTCGTCTAAAGCCTTTTTAATAGGCTTTGAGAATTCTTCAATATATTTTTCGCGTGCTTTTTTAGTGTCTTTTAACTGGTTGGTAATGCTAAAATATATATCGGGTTCGATATGCTTGAGCGAAACATCTTCGAGTTCGGTTTTTATATGGTACAACCCAAGCCTGTGGGCGATGGGGGCATATAATAAGCGTGTTTCGTGTGCTATTTTTACCTGTTTGGCGTTGTTAAAATTTTTAATCTGCCTGATATTGTCGAGCCTGTCGGCAAGTTTTAAAAGGATAACCCTTACATCGTCGGATATGGTTAACAGCAGGGCGATAAAATTTTCGCTTTGCAGCGATAGCCTTTCGGTATAAAGCGAGCTTATTTTAATCATCCCGCTTACAATATCGGATACTTCGGTGCCAAATTGTTTTTTTATTGTGTTGCTATCGGTAAGTTTATCTTTTAGCAAATCGTGCAACAGGGCTGCCGAAATTGTGGCTGCGCCTAACCCTATCAGTTCTTGAATAATAAATGCAACCCTAATGGGATGAAAAATATAAGGCTCGCCTGATGCCCGCAGTTTTTTATCTGTAAGTTTTAATGAAAAATTATACGCTTTTTGAATAGAGTCAACCTCGGTTTGCGAACATTTTTTTGAACACAAACCAATAAGTTTTGAGTGCAGCCGTTCAAGCTCTTTTTTATGTTTTTCAGGGAATCCCATTTTTTGCAATAATTAAAATACAAAAATAGAAAACATTTTTTAGTAATCGGTAATCTTGTATCCGCATGACTAACGCACCACGAATTTAGATATTGTACTAAAGCTTGCTAAAAACTGGCTGTAAATGGTTGGTAAGTATTTTTGTTATTTATGCTGTTGAAAAAGTGCGTTGTTTCATTAATAATTACATCTATTTTATTATCAACAAAATTGGTGGTAAAACCTATTATTTTCTTTATTTCTATAATCTTTCAATTTACAATAAACTACACATTACGTATAAGTTTTTGTTGTATGGCATTTTTCTATTTTCTGTCAATCTTTACGTAATAAAAGTTGCTAAAATCGTTAAAGAGTATTGTTGCTAATTTATTTATGGTAGTCCATTCTATTTAATTTTAAAAGAATTACTCGAGGCTTTGCCTCGG
>CAYQPP010000152.1:0-8709 GCA_964419235.1 uncultured Bacteroidales bacterium | reverse complement strand
ATAATAAATATTTTACTATTTATAAATTGATTATCTGCTAAATTAATAAGTATTTCATTTAATTTACCACAAGTTAATAGGTTTTTTATTATTACCTAAATTTGATTTGTACCTTATGCAAGAATGAAATTAACAAGATTTTCAATAATTGTTACAAAGCTAATGATAAATAGTGCAAGCACTAAATAAAAGTAACCATAACCTAAATTGAGCGATTCCGAATTTTAAATATCACCAATCATGCAGCACAAAAAGAAAGTTCAAAAATTCTCTATCACCAACAAGGTGGATTCAAATTTTATGAATTCCTTTTTGTACCACAGCATTGGCAATCTTTTTTATTCCAAATCACTCAATTTAGGCATAAGTTATTTATCAGGCAAACCCATAAAACAGCTCTGACCATATTTAGAGAATACGGTTTTTATTTCGTTAATAAATAACACCCAAGCTAAAAAATTGCTGCTTTATTAACAATATAAGGTTGATAACAATTTAAGGAGGGTATATTTTACAGAAGCTAAAAAAATTAGATTTGTGAAAAGTTATTTTATATGCTTAAAGTAGGTATTGTCGGTAAAAACCATAGCAAATCATATATATCATTAATTAATGATTGTAATTATTATGAATTAGTAGGTGTTTTTGATCCGTGTTTTCAGTTTAAAACTCCTAAAGATTTTAACCAAAACCTTATTTACCTAAGTTTTGAGGAGTTGATAAAACAATCGGAAGCTATAATTTTTGCTTCGCCCGAAAAAATATATTTGCCATTAATCGAGATGGCTTTAAAATATTCCCGTCCGGTTTTTTTACACAGCATAAACAATTTATCGTATCAAGAGCAAGTTCAATTAATGAAATTGCGTGAAGAAGCCGGAGGAGTTTTACAAATACAACAACCTATTATTTTTCACAATACATTTCAGCAATTCATAAATTTAAGCAAAAAGCCGTTATTACTAACCTACAATTATTCCAATGCATCAGAAAAAAAGCTATTGTTAAAAACCAGATTAATTATCGGTGCTGTTTTATCGGTTTTTAAAACTAATTTAAAAAAGGTTACCGTAAACACTATTTCGGCTTTTAACGAAATGCCCGACATTATTAAAATACGTATTGATTTTGATAATGGCAGTGTTGCCGAAATTATAGTTAATGCTATTGAGAAACAAAATATTAACCATGTAAAATGCTTTGAATATAATGGCTTTTTTGATTTAGATTTAATTGAAAATAGCTTAGTTGGCCAGTTAAATAACAACAAAGTGCAACACAATACCCCTATTGTTGACAATACAATACAAAAAATTATTGGTGAACAGCTATCTAACTTTTATTTTAATGTTACAAATCATAAAACACCTAAAAACAGCATTGAAAATGAAATAGTTACACAAAAAGTAATTGAAAAAGTCAAAGAAAAATTGCGTATTAGTATTAACATTTTTTAACCCCCTCAAATTTTACTTTCTTTGCAATATTTTTATAAATAAATCGTTATTATATTTTAATAAATTATTAAATGATTAATAAATTTACCACTCTACTCTATATAATATTACTATTTATAATTTCGGGGTGCGATGATACTAATTCCAACACGCCTATACCCGGTTATATGGAAATACCCGGTTTTACATTAGAGCATGAAAATGCCATTGGCATAACAGATGTTTGGGTTGATGTAAATGGTGATTTTGTGGGTGTTTTTGAGCTGCCTGCAAAATTTCCGGTAATAGCCGAAGGCCCTTCAAAAGTAATACTTAAAGCAGGTATTAAAGTAAACGGAATGGGCAATACACGCTCATACTATCCTTATTATAAGATAATAGAAAAAAGCATCGACTTTAAACCTTCTGAAGTAATTACAATAACCCCTGAAACCACATATGGGACATGGGCAAACGTAATATGGAATGAGGATTTTGAAAATGGACACAAATTTGAAAAAAACAACAATAGCGATACCGTATTTGTTGTTACCGATAAAGATAAATTTGAAGGCTACCATTCGGGCGCAATATATTTAGATACTGCAAACAGAGCTTTTGAAGCAAACACCCCTGAATTATCTCGCCCTGATTTAGGAACATCGGGCATGTTTTTAGAATTAAACTACAAAGGCGATATTCCGTTTGAGATTGGCCTTTATATAAACTATCAAAACCAAGTAAACATAAAAAGCGTATTAGCCATATACAGCTCAAGCGAATGGAAAAAAATATATATCGACTTGTACAATCCGTTACTGCAATATCCTAAAGGCACAGCATATAAAATTTATATTCGCGCATGGCATAATATGTCAAAACCAAGTTCAACAATTTATATTGACGATTTTAAAATAGTGCAGAATAGCGATAAGAAGAAAAAATGAAAGAGAAAAATCAAAACAGGCAAGTATTAAAATATATTATCTCCGATTATATCGCGGCCACCCTGTCGTGGTTTTCATTTTTCCTATTCAGAAAAACCGTTATAGCCCAACCGATTGTTTTTTCATTTAAAACCGATATCCTATGTGATATAGCCTTTACAAAGGGTGTTATTATAATTCCACTTTTTTGGCTGTTGCTTTATTATGTTGCGGGCGAATACCACAATATATTCCGACGCTCAAGATTGCAAGAGTTAGGCCGAACCATATTTATTACAACCCTTGGAGTGATAATAGTGTTTTTTGTAATAATTTTGGATGATGCCATTATATCATATAAAAACTATTATCAATCGTTTTTCTTTCTTTGGGGGTTACATTTTGTTTTAACCTACTTTACACGCCTGTATTTTACAACTACAACAATACATCAGCTTCAAAATCAAATTATCGGATTTCACACCTTAATAATAGGCAGCAACAAAAAAGCCATTAAACTTTACAATGATTTATTGCGCAAGCCAAAATCATCAGGTACCCAAATTGTAGGCTTTGTTACCATCAACGGAAATTCTGAAACAGAATTAAGCAATCATATACCCCACCTTGGCAACTTAGACAACCTAATCGACATAATTAACAATAAAAATATCGAAGAGGTTATTATCGCTATCGAGTCGTCGGAACGCGAGCAGATTCAACAGATTTTAGTTAAAACAAAGGCTACAAACGCCTTAATCAAGGCAATTCCCGACCTGCTCGATATTTTATCGGGCTCGGTTCGCATGTCATCGCTTTTTGGAGTTCCTTTAATTGAATTATCGCATGACCTAATGCCAGCTTGGCAAGAAAACATAAAGCGAGTAATTGATGTTATAGTATCGGTTATTGCCGTTATAGTTTTGAGCCCTGTTTATATTTTTCTGATAATTGGCGTTAAAACATCGTCAAAAGGGCCTGTACTTTACTCGCAAATGCGGGTAGGCAGATACGGCAAACCTTTTAAGATATTCAAATTCAGGTCGATGTATATCGACTCGGAATTTAACGGGCCTGCCTTAAGCAGTAAAAACGACCCGAGGATTACACCATTTGGCAAATTTATGCGAAAAATGCGGTTTGACGAATTCCCTCAGTTTTATAATGTTTTTATTGGCGATATGTCGCTGGTAGGTCCCCGCCCCGAAAGGGAGTTTTATATTGAACAAATTGTAAAACGCGCCCCCCATTACCTATTACTTTTTAAAGTACGCCCGGGCATAACATCGTGGGGACAAGTTAAATTCGGCTATGCCGAAAACGTTGACGAAATGATTGAAAGGCTGAATTTTGATATTATATACCTTGAAAATATGTCGCTGTATGTTGACATTAAAATTATGATATATACCATTAAAACAGTATTAGAAGGCAGCGGAAAATAAAAACCCTTGCGCAAAATCTCAATAATTCTCATTCCTGATTTTTATCATCTCAAAATAGCCATGCATCATCTATTTTTGCATCGTTTTTTTAACCCGAAAAATTCGGGACTTATTTATTGAGAAACATTAGTTCTTTGCTTATCAACGTGTTGGCTCTCGTTTATAAAAAATTTAATACTCCAAAAATGAGAGTAAAATATTTTGCAAAATATAATGTAACTATTTAAATGCCAACACTTACAGCAAATAGTTAACATTTTCTCGTGAATAATGCAGGTTAATACCTAAAATCGACAAACTATGCAAAACAATATTAAGATTACAACACCTCGCGAGGCAGTAAAAGTTATAAAATCAGGCGACCGTATTCATATACACAGCGTGGCATGTGCTCCACAAAAATTGATTGAAGCCATGTGTGAGCGCGGAAGAAACAGAGAATTCAATAATGTGAAAATACAACATTTGCATACCGAAGGGCCTGCACCATACGCCGCAGCCGAGTTTGAAGGTGTTTTTCAACTTGAGAGCCTTTTTGTTGGGCATAATGTGCGTAAAGAAACTCAAGCCGGATATGCCGACTATATTCCTGTATTTTTGCACGAAACCCAAAAACTTATTCGCGAAGGATATACCAAAGTCAACGTTGCAATGGTACAGGTGTCGCCACCCGACAAACACGGATACGTATCATTAGGGACATCGGTTGACACTACATTGGCCGCAGTACAAACAGCCGACACGGTAATTGGCGTTATTAACAAACATGTACCAAGGGCTTTTGGCGATGCCATGATACGCTCATCGTGTATTGATATTTTTTGCGAAGACAACACTCCATTGGTTGAAGCACATTTTCCTGAACCCACAGAAATTGAAGCTGCTATTGGTAAAAATGTTGCAGGATTAATTGAGGACGGAGCAACATTGCAAATGGGAATTGGAGCAATACCAAATGTAGTACTGTCGCAACTTTTTAACCACAAAAACATAGGTATCCATACCGAAATGTTTGCCGACGGCGTTTTGCCACTTGTTGAAAAAGGTATTATAAATGGTTCGCAAAAAGGTATTGACCGTGGAAAAATGACCTCAACCTTTTTAATGGGTAGCAAAAAACTATACGATTTTGTTGATGACAACCCCGGGGTGGTAATGAAAGATGTTGGCTACACAAACGACATAAACATGATTGGGCGCAACCCAAAAGTTACTGCCATAAATTCAGCAATTCAGGTTGATATAACCGGTCAGGTTTGCTCCGACTCAATAGGCACCAAACACTATTCGGGTGTTGGTGGTCAAATTGATTTTATACGAGGAGCATCAATGAGCCCGGGCGGCAAGCCTATTATTGCAATGCCATCGGTAACCACAAAAGGAATGAGCAAAATTGCACCCACCCTGCTACTTGGGGCAGGCGTTGTTACCACCCGTTCAAACATGCATTGGCTTGTAACCGAATATGGTTCAATTAATCTGTACGGAAAAACACTGCAAGATAGAGCTAAGCTAATAATAAGCATTGCTCACCCAAATCATCAAGAGGCTTTAGATAAAGCAGCATTTGAACGCTTTGGTTCTCATTTTCATTTTGTTCCGCAGCCCTCATTTATTTTAAGCTAACTTGCATAAAAAGTGTTTTTAGTCGTCCTTTAAATTGTTTGGTTAATAAGCGGTTATAGCTATTACACCTACCCACCATTATAGTAAGTGTATCTCAATAATATTCTCAGACATGTTCTATTTCACATTTTTTTTTTATCTTTATGAAAAATGGAAAAATGAAATCGTCAACAAAGGCAATACTAACCCTAATTGTAATTATTTTAATTCCTTTGGTTATAGGTCTGTTTCAGCCTAAAGAGAGGCTTATTATTGAAAAAGGGGTGATAGACAAAATGTATTTTTATATTTTGGCCGATATTACCAATCACTGGGAAGAGCCCCAATGGAGACAAAATATTGATACCATAGTCCAGCAAGAGGTGGTTGATGGCCAAGATGCTTGGATGGAGCACTATAACAATGGAGATTCGGTGCTTTTAATTACACAAAAAACAACCGAGTCTGATTACATACGTTTAATACTGAATAAAAACGGGCACGATTTAAACAGGGTTATTACCATTAAAGATTTTGATGGAAAAACCGCCATTAGAATTACAGAAGAAGCCTATGAACCCAACCCCATAAAGCGTTTTATGCTTTTAATAAACGATCCTATCAGAGACAGACTGCAACTATATTTATCTGACCTAAAAGAGAAAAACAAACCCGACCCAAATGCCGAAAACAACAATGCAGGGTGGTAACAATGCCACCGATTAGGATAATGTTTTTTGCAATGCAGGCTGTTACATTAATTTGTTAAGGCTATTTCTACAATACTTATACCCACAATAAACAAGGGCTTGGCTTATTAATTTATACACAAAGCAAATTCTATTACAATGTGCTGTTAATCAATTAACCAAACCCTATGCAAGTTTAAAATAGGGCTTGCTGAAAAAGTCCGTAGTTCATCAAAAAAGTTGCATTTACAAATTGTGAAAACTTTAAACATTATTGATAATAATAAAAAATCTTAAAGTTGACAATCCCCGAGGTAAAGCCTCGAGGAATTCTTTTTATTGAACTTATTATACGCTTTTCAGCAAACCTTAAATATACTATCTATTTACTCTTTTAACCACTTATCGAGCCATCCTTTAAACTCACGTTGCCATAATATGCCATTTTGTGGTTTTAATACCCAATGTGTTTCGGTAGGGAAAAACAAAAATTTACTTGGAACACCTAATAATTGAGCACTATTAAAAGCAGCCATGCCTTGTGTATAAGGAATACGGTAATCGTGCTCCCCTTCGATAATCATAATAGGTGTATCCCAATTTTTTACAAAATTATGAGGTGAGCCGGCAAATGATTTCATGGCCGTTTTATTATCAGTCTCCCATGGTGCACCACCTTTTTCCCAATTATCAAAAAACATTTCGTCGGTGGTCATATACTCCATTTCGGAGTTAAATACACCGCAATGCGATATAAAAGTTTTAAACCTGCCTTGATGGTTGCCTGCCAACCAATAAACTGAAAAACCTCCAAAACTGGCTCCAATAGCAGCGAGTTTATCTTCATCAATAAAAGGCTCTTCTTTCATTACATCAATGGCGCGCAACAAATCCTGCATAGCTTGGCCGCTATTGTCTTTGCTAATTTGGTCTGTCCACTCCTGACCCATTGTAACAACGCCCCTGCGGTTTGGTGCAACAACAATATAACCATTGCTGGCCATCATGCTAAAATTCCATCGGTAACTCCAAAACTGGCTCAACGGCGATTGTGGCCCACCCTCGCAGTACAATATTGTCGGGTATTTTTTTGTTTTATCAAAATTGGGCGGATAGATAACCCATGTAAGCATATCCTTATTATCGGTAGTTTTTATCCAACGCTTTTCAACAGTTGGCATAGTCAATTGGTCAAGCAGGTGCTTGTTTTCAAATGATATTTCAGCCACCTCTTTTGTGCTTAAATCAATACTGTATATCTCTTGTGGCTTAGTCATATCAACACGGGTGGCAATAAGCTTTTCTCCTGCCAATGCAACCGAATGGTAATCGTACTGCCCTTTTGTTACGGCAGTTATCTCTTTTGTGGCTACATCCATTTTATATATTTGGAATGTGGCATTAACACCTGCCACAAAATACAAATTTGTAGCATCGTTATTCCATACCATGCTAAACGGACTATAATCGAAGTTTTCGGTCAAATACTCTTTTTCGCCGTTTTCTAAATTCATTACAAACAAACGGTCTTTATCGGCTTCAAAGCCGGCACGCTCCATGCTTAACCAATACATTTTTTTACCGTCGGGCGAGAAAAAAGGAGATTTGTCGTAACCGAGCATTCCCTCTGTCATATTTTTGGTTTCGCCCGATTCCAGATTATACAAATAAACATCGGAATTTGTGCTTAATGTATATTCTTTACCCTTAAGTTTTTTGCATGTGTAAGCCAACTGTTTCCCATCAGGACTCCAAGCTATGTCTTCAATTCCGCCAAAAGGCATTAAAGGCGAATCGTATGGTTCATTGGGCATAATATCTTTGGCATTGGCAATTTCGCCATTAAAATCGGCAATAAAAACATGACTGTAATTTCCGTCTTCCCATGTGTCCCAATGGCGATACATTAAATCGGTAATAATACGTCCGTCGGTTTTAGGCAGGTCAGGATAAATATCCATTGCTGTTTTGTCAATTTTAACATCTTTTGTAAACATTACTTTTTTGCCATCGGGCGAAAATGCAAAAGCATTAATACCACCTTCAATATCAGAAACCTGTTTTTTATCGGTTCCGTCAATATTCATGCTCCATGCCTGAACCGAGCCTGAATTTGCAGATAGGTAAACTATTTTACCATCGGGATGCCAAACGGCATTAAATTCACTTTCGGGGGTTTTTGTAAGCTGTATTTTGTTAGAGCCGTCGGCATCAATCACAAAAAGCTCGCGGTTACCCTTGTTTTGCTCAATACTGTAATATGAAACACCATATAACAGCTTTTTTCCGCATGGCGAAACCTGTACATCGCCCAAACGTCCAAAACTCCACAATACTTCGGGTGTCATAATTTTTGAGGTAAGCTCCATTGTGTTTTTTGTAATTAACGGGGCTTCTGCTTTTTTAGCAACCTCGGGTTGGCAAGCCATAAAAACGCTTGCAATCAGAAATATAACAGTAAATTTTTTCATAATTATTATTTATTTTTAGTTTTTAAGCAAGAAAGATACAAAAATTATAAAAAATAGTTTGCTATTATCCAAGACAAATGCTGATGTTAGACTTTAGATGTTAGACTTTAGATGTTAGACTTTAGATGTTAGACTTT
>CAYQPP010000151.1:3280-8820 GCA_964419235.1 uncultured Bacteroidales bacterium | reverse complement strand
ACTATCGGTATTGTGCTATGTTTTTCAGTTTTATAACCAATTTTGTGGGCAATAAAAATCATATATAGCTTTTGTAAGGCTGTTAATTATGTAAATAATTCATAACTAAACCATTAATCAAAAAATAGATGAATAGTTTTTGTAATACACATAAAATTTCTACTTTGTGCACGGTAAAATTTTAAGAAATATTCCTTCTAACTTAAAATAATTGGGTTATGTTATCTTTTGTAGAGTACATTGAAACAAGCATAAAAAGTAACTGGGGCAATAAGGCATTATCAAATTTTAATGAAGACACATTGACTTTTGAAGACACAGCAAAAGAGATAAAAAAGCTCCAACTATTTTTTAAAGAGTTGGGCATAAAAAAGGGCGATAAAATTGCACAAATAGGTAGAAACAACAGCAAATGGGCTATAACATTTATGAGTACCATAAGCTATGGAGCAGTTTCGGTACCCCTGCTTCAAGATTTTCCGCCGGCTAATATCGAAAACACAATAAACCATTCCGATGCAGTTTTATTCTTTATATCTGATTATATTTTTGAAAAACTTGACGTATCAAAATTTCCGAATATTATAGGATTCATATCACTTGACAGTTATGAAATACTACACACCTCAAATAAAAACCTAAAAACAGTTTTTGAAAAGGCACAAAACGCCAAAATTGACATAACGGCAGAATCTTTTTCGCTTGAGCCAATACCCAACAATGAGTTAGCCACAATTTCATATACATCGGGCACGTCGGGCTTATCAAAAGGCGTAATGCTTACACATGGCAACTTTGCGGCCAATATTGAGTTTGGACAAACAATTATTGATTTAAGGCCAAAAGACACTATCGTTTCGTTTTTGCCTTTGGCACATGCCTACGGTTTAACTTTTGAGTTTTTATTGGAGTTCTCAATGGGTTGCCATATTACATTCCTCGGAAAAATACCATCGCCCCAAATAATTTTGCAGGCTTTTAAAGAGGTTAAACCGAGGCTTGTCGTATTGGTTCCGCTGATAATCGAGAAAATATTTAAAAACAAAGTTAAGCCTGCCATCAGCAAGGGACTTCCTAAATTTATGCTGGGGCTGCCATTGCTAAAAAATATTGTGTATAAAAAAGTAAAAAAACAACTCGAAGAGTCGTTCGGAGGTAATTTTATTGAAGTTATTATTGGTGGAGCTGCACTAAACAAAGAGGTTGAAAGCTTTTTAAAGAAAATTGGATTCAGATTTGCCGTTGGTTACGGAATGACAGAATGTGCACCGCTAATCAGTTTTTCATCGTGGGATGTAGCCCAAAAATTCAGCTGCGGAACACCAATACCCCAATGTGAAGTAAAGATTGACTCACCCGACCCCGAACGTGTTGAAGGCGAGATTATGGTAAAAGGATCGCAAGTAATGCTTGGCTATTATAAAAACGAAAAAGCCACAAAAGAGTCTATTGACGAAGATGGTTGGCTAAAAACAGGCGACCTTGGCGTAATGAACAATGAAGGTTATATTATAATAAAAGGCCGTAGCAAAAATATGATACTTGGCGCATCGGGTCAGAATATATACCCCGAAGAGATTGAAGCAGAGATAAACAACATGCCATATGTAATGGAATCGCTGGTAGTTGAAAAAGAGGGAAAGTTACATGCGCTTATTGTCCCCGACACCGAAAAAGTTGAACAAGACGGATTAAATGAAGAAAAAGTATTAGCCGAATTTGAAAAAAGCAAAAAACAGCTAAATCTTGTAATGCCAAATTATATGAATATTTCGCGTGTTGAAGTTCAAGCTGAAGAGTTTGTAAAAACTCCTAAAAAAAGCATAAAACGGTATTTATATACTAATTAAAATTGCATCTAATTCTACTTTACTGCTTTAAAAGAAAGAAAGAAATGAACAACTCCGGAGCAAGCCCCGAGATATCGGTTACCAGATATTCAGTTGCTCTGAATGAAGTAGAACCAATAGGCAAGTCTCTAAATATCTATATCTTATAACTATTATATATCGCAATATTACACTTCACAACCATCCGAATACGGGTGTTAATCTCATAAGCATACAATAACTTGCATCAACAAGTTAAAAAACAATTACCAACGAATCTATAATTCAATAAACTCTATTCCAAAACCTTTCTTACCACATCAATAACAGTACCATCAACCCATTTAATTGCTGCAACCACCTCGTCTGACAGGTTTGGCTTTTGCATTGGTCCGCAAATAGCATCGGCCTCGGCCTTTAATTCACCAATGGTTTTTATTGGGAGCTTTGAGCCCTTCATTTTTTCAATCAAATCTTTTCGCAGCGGATTTATTGCAATACCACGCTCGGTTACAATAATATCAATAAGCTCGCCGGGCCCGCAAATTGTGGTTACCTCATCTTTTACAACCGGTATCCTGTCGCGAAACAGCGGTATCGGTAAAATTACAGTTTTAGAAAACAGGCAGTTTTGCCACCCTCCTATTCCGTGCAGCAAATAACCATCGGAATGCGTAACCACGTTTGCATTAAAATTAACATCAACCTCGGTTGCCCCGAGAATTGCAATATCAACCATTCCTGCAAAATTGCCTTTGCCGTGGTAATTATAACTTGTAAACGGGCTTGTCCATGTGTGGTTGGGGTTTTCGCGCATCGAGCGCACTCCTTCCAAATCAAAAGTCTGCCCATCTAAAATATACTCAATAAGCCCCTCCTCTAAAGCATCAACAAGGTATTTATTGCTGCCACCACGAGCAAAACGGGCCTTTATCCCCTTTTTGCGCATAATATCGGCAAAAAAGTTGCCTATTGAAAGTGCCGTGCCGCCTGCACCTGCCTGAAACGAAAAACCATCTTTTATCAACCCTGCCTCGTCGCAAAACTTGGCTGTCATTTCGGCAATCAGCAGCCTGTCAGGGCTTTTGGTAACCTGCGTTGTGCCCGAAACAATTTTTTCAGGAATACCCACTTTATCAACTTTTACCGTAAAATCGACGTTATTGCCCTGAATTTGCCACGGCACACAAGGAAATTGAACCATGTTATCGGTAACTACTATAACTTTTTCGGCATATTCAGAATCGGCCAAGGCAAAACCCAGCAATCCGCTTGCCGAAGGGCCTGTAAGCCCGTTTGCATTCCCAAACGAGTCGGCACAGCCTGCACCAATTATTGCAATATCAATTTGAACTTCACCATCTTGTACAGCCTGATACCTCCCGCCATGCGAACGGAGGATGGCAGTCTTTTTCATTTTGCCCAACGAACAAAACCTGCCAAGCGCACCATTCATGCTGCCTTCAATATGGCTTATTGTACCATCCTCAAGATATTTGATTAAATGCTCGTGGCATGGAAATGATGCAGATGGATACCACCTCAAGTTTTTTATGCCCAACTCATTTGCAATATCAAAAATCTGGTTTGCCAATAAATCACCATTCCTAAAATGATGATGTGTAGAAATGGTCATCCCGTCTTTTAACCCCGCTTTTTGCAATGCATCTTTTAATGTGGCAACGGTTTTATTTCCGTCAAGCGGAAAATCGGAACAAGACGAAATACGAGGCGCAAATTTTTTTCCCTCTGGTTTATATTCTCCTGCACCTTTAAATGGCACAACTTTTTCGTTGTTTATTTCAGTAGGAATCATCCTGCCAACAGCATTCTTAACAAATTTTATAGCCATAATAGTATAATATTATAATAGAAATTATCAACCTCATGTTTAATAGCAAAGATAAAAACTTAACCATAAGTACTTAATTGAATTTATTTTTAGTTCACATATTATTTAACACATCGTATTTTTTTTTACCTTAGCTTGCTCTTATTACATTTAAAGAATTTTAATTTTGTAAATATGTTCGATACAGACTTATTACCAGCTCAAATAATCTTTTTACAGAACCCGTCAAGAATTCGTGTTAATGAGATAATTGGTGCTATATTAAGAGACTTGACCTTACGCCGTGTACTAAACGTGGTTAAAATTACAAGTTACCCAACCGACAGGTCGCGAAAAAAACAAAAATATTTTAGGTTTGCAAAAGGCTCTGCTTTTGAAGGCTACGAACCAAAAATATTTGAAAAAAGCTTTTTAACACCCCTATCGGAAGATGAGGATATGATACAAGCCAAAATACTTACCAATTTTGTGCTTCGTAAATATAGCATGATAAGTGGTTTTATTGACGAAAAAATTTTTGCACCACTCCATAAAGAAGGTTATATAAGCTCCTTACCTATTCTAAAAACATTTGGCTATTACAGTATGAGCAAAAAAGGAAAAGAGATTGTTCAAATTGCCAATGAGTTTGTAAAAACACAAGAAGAAAAACTTGAATCGCTTATTGATGGCGATAAAGGTGAATTTTTTAATGCATTAAATGAAACCGGAACCTTTGCTTTTCAATTTGAAAAAACAAATCCTAAACTATATAAAAACTTAATAAGCATGGTTAAAAGGATTAACCGTACAAAACCATTAGGACCCGAAAACGACCTTACCAATTTTATGGAGGCAATGAATATTGATTTAAGCTATTTTGAGGAGTAGCCAATAAAAAAATAGTTGGGCAAATAGAGTTAAGAAACTAATTCCAAAAAACTCACAAGTTCTGACGCTATATTTAAAAATAAAAAAAAGCTGATTTTTCAAATCAGCTTTTTCCTTTTTAACAACCTCTTAATACTCAAATAATATTACTTCTGAAAATGCGCTAACTAAAAACCGCCTGAATTATCGGCAAGTTGATATTTGAATGTAATATATCCGCTATCGCCCTTATCGTTATAATAATCGGTTAAAATAATTTTGGCGTATTTGCCTGTTCGTGTTTTTATTACATAAACATGCATTGATGCCGAATATGTTGGCGGATGCGTGTTTTCATCATAATCAAAAGCATTTTCAAATACCCTGTTCAAATTTGTACCAACTAATATAGGACCAAATTCGCCCATTCCGGCATACAATATGCTATCGGCAAAAGTGTCGGCAATATACCCCGATGCGTTTGCCTTTGTAACCGTTTTAAAATCGACAACCCCCGCATCATAAGCTGCAGCACTACCGCTGCCCGATGTGCCACCGTTTAAACGCGTATGGCGACTATGAAAAGCTATATCCCAAGTATCCGATGTTTTATAGTTTGAAGAATCAATGCCTGAAACCTCAGAGTTTGTGTCAAACGAAAAATATACCCAAACATCGGTCTTAACATTATTTTGTGTTGACAGCGATACCGTTACGGCATCATCTTTTTCAGGTGTAATATCATCATCATTACATGCGGTAAACGCAATACTTAGGCTCAAAAAAGCCAATCCAAAAAAATAAAATTTGTTTCTCATTTTAGTATGATTTTTAAATTAAACATTTGTATTCTTTATTATTTCATTGTTTCATTGTCTTATTATCTTGTGTCTAAAATCTAAAGTCTTGTGTCTTGTGTCTTGTGTCTAAAATCTTATTCCATCATCTATACCATAAGCAAATAATCCGTGTACAACACATCTCAATCTCCCTCAATCTCCCTCAATCTC
>CAYQPP010000151.1:0-3180 GCA_964419235.1 uncultured Bacteroidales bacterium | reverse complement strand
TCAATCTCATTCAATCTCATTCAATCTCCATCAATCTCATTCAATCTCATTCAATCTCATTCAATCTCATTCAATCTCAAATCTAATTATTTAACTATTTTATCAATATCAACTTTAAGGCTAACAAAAAACTTTCGCCCGGGTGTTGTCGATGTATTAAAACTCACGACGTCGGCCGTATAATCAAATAAATTATCGATACCTGCCGTTAAGGTAAAGCTGTTCATGTATTTTTGGCTTACAGTAAGTTTCCAAATCGAATAGGCATCAAAATGAACAGGATATGTGCCCTCAACCTGTTCGCCCCTATACTCAATTGTTTCAGAAACAAAATAATTTTTCTCACCAATAATTACCGATGTAAGGTTAAAATTAGCCTCGTATTTTCCGCGTAAATAACGGTAAGCCAATTTTATGTTTCCAGAGTGCGGACTGGCAGACGAAACCAAATCGCCTTGCGGGCGTTTATCGTGCAAAAAACTATATGCACCGCTAAACATAAAATGTTTTAAAAATTTTATTTTGGCAAGAAGCTCAAACCCGCTTAGTTCGGCTCGGCTTACATTAACGTACTGATAAACAGTTTGCCCATTTTGCCACACACCATCAATTTTATTTTGCAACCTATTATAATATACTGTTGCCGAAGTGTTTACAAAACTTTTGGTAAACTCGGCCGATGCCGACACATAATTATTTGTTTCGGGCTTTAAACCTTTATCACCTTTTATGGTAAACCATGCTATTGGCCACTCCATGTACAACTCCTTTAACGATGGCGACCTGAAACCATTTGCATAATTAGCCCTGAATATCCATTTTTTATACCTATGCATTGCTGACAGCTTAGGCGAAAAATGACTGCCGAATTCAGAATGGAAATCGCCTCTTACGCCGGCAATAACTCCCCAACTGTCGGTCAGTTTAATATCATCTTGCAAAAATATTACCGATGTATAATTTGATTTTTCATCTAAGCTACTTTGCGAAAATTTATCGCTTAACAAGGCATCAGACAACAGCTCGACCCCGCCAGTAAACTGCTGCTTTTTGCCAACACTTGCAACCCCCGTAATTTTCGGATTATTAAAGGTATTTTGGTAATTCAGCTCCTTTTCGCCTATTTTTTCGAAGTAATCGAACTTGCGGTATGTATCGTGATTATATGATGCCGTTATTGAATACTTATCGGATAATTTATAAACCAAACGCCCTCCATAGGTATAATCAATATATTTTTGAAAAACATTGTCAGGCACAAAATCATACTCGTTATGATTATAGTATGAGCCCTTTAGCTCAACATGCAACCTTTTATTAACGGGTATTCTAAATTTTTGCTGAACCATGTAATCATTATATCCGTTCATTCCGGTAGGAAACGGGTTTAAATCATTGTAAATAGTGGTATCAATATCAACAAACTCTTTTGTGATGCCCTTTTTGTCGTACAGTTGATAGGCATCAAACGATTTTGCCGAAAAATCTGTCCGCCCGCTAATACCGGTAAAGTTAAAACCTATCGATGCATTGATATTCAAATTTTTCAGGTCGAGTTTATCTTTATAAATGCGTTTAGGGTCGTCGGGATCAACATTGGTATAATTGTCTTCGTTTAGCTGTGTCCACTGCGTACTTACCGATGCCTCGAATTTTTTGCGGCTGTTTTTTGTAATAATATTTATAACCCCGCCCATTGCCTGCGAACCGTAAAGCGCCGATGCTGCTCCCTTGACAATCTCAACCCGTTCAATATTGTCGGCACTAAGCCTCGAGTAATCAATATTATTGCCGTTTTCGCCCGCCAAACGCTCGCCGTCAATAAGTATTAAAATATTTTTGGCCTCAAGCCCCTGCATTTTAATATCGGCGCCAAAGCCACCGCGCTGAAATTCCAATCCGGGAATATCCTCTGCAAGCACCTCTTTAACATTTCTGATTCCACGGTTTGATATATCGTTGCTTGTAATAATTTGGGTAATCACCGGCGCATTTTTTAACGACTTTGGCGTTCGAGTTGCCGTTATAACAACTTGGTTAAGGTTAAAAACATCATCAACCAACTCAAATACCCTGCTTGTTTCAGGATACAAAGTATCAATTAACGTTTTATAGCCCATGTATGATATTGCTACAACACAAGGTTTTTTGCAAGTGTTGGCAGCCTGTCCGTTTTTATCGGTAATTGTATATTGGCTATGGCTTTTGTCAATAGCCTCAAAGCAAACATTTACATACGGAACGGGCTGCTGTGTTTTTTTATCGACAACATTAATAATATGGTGCTGGGCAAAAACGTTTGGTTGAAACAGACCCAATATTGCCGTGGCAATTATGCCTATTTTTTTTATCATTAATTTAACTTAATAAACAATTATACTATTTGTGGTTATACCCACATCTGCGAAAGCGAAATAGGTTTGGCAGGTAACTTTTTTAAATATGCTAAAATTATTATACGCTATAATGCTTTAACAAAATATGCTTGTTATTGCATTATTTAATATGTACTAAAAAATGTAGCACCATAAAATAATATTTAACATAATGACAAGTTAATAATACCAAAAAAATATTTGTTTTAAGCTTTAGGTGGGCCTCGTAAAGTTATTTGGGATGAGTATTCTTGAATATCAAAATCAAGAGTTATATCTGATTTTATAATAACAACCTTAAAAAATGGCTTTAATACTGCATTGCCCTCTTTGTTAAACAGAGCTCCTGAAATATTTGAGTTGCCTGCTGTTTTATAGTTTTTTACTTTAAAATTTTTTTGCTCTTTATGGGTTTTGGCAAAGGGCTGGTGGCAACCAAACAAATCGACTCCGGCAATTACCCTAATATGCATTGCAACAAGGTCGCCAATAATTACCCATAAAAAGGCAAAAATCATTGTTGCAAAATACAGCCTATACTGCGATGAGTTATCTCTAATTGCCATCAATCTGTTTTTAAAAAAGCAAATATATAAAAAAGAACGTCTATTCAATTGCCAACTGTTTATAAACAGTTATGTTTTTAGTAAAAAAAGTTCGAACCTGAACAATTCATAAAGTCAAGAGTTTGAACTACGAATGAAATTCGTTAGACTTTAGACTTTAGACTTTAGACTTTAGATGTTAGATATTAGACTTTAGACTTTAGACTTTAGACTTTAGACTTTAGACTTTAGATGTTAGA
>CAYQPP010000150.1:0-8836 GCA_964419235.1 uncultured Bacteroidales bacterium | reverse complement strand
AGACAGGTTGTATGTGCCTCAATTGTTATTTCCGACATTGTCGGTTCATCTGTTTTAGTTATAAGCCACAAATATAAAAAATTGCTTTGTTTTTATTAACAAATTATTACTTAATTGCATGAAAAACAGAGCAATCGTTTGCAGAAAACGTTTAAAAATTACAACCTGCCAAGTTTAGTTAGTTAAGCAAAAGGTATTTGAAATATATTGATACTTTTGCCGAACAAATTTAATATAAACCACATTGTGATATTTAACAACGAATTAAATATATGGACAGAGATAAAACCGTTTTTGAACAGATAGTACACTCGCGCCGGTCGATGCGCAAATATGACGAAACCAATAAATATAACCCCGATATAGTTAAAAAGAGCCTTGAACTGGCAATACTATCGCCCAACAGCAGCAATATGCAGTTGTGGGAGTTTTACAGGGTAACAAGTAAATTAGCAAAAGAAAAAATTGCGCATTACTGCTTAGATCAAAACACGGCAAAAACCGCAAGCGAGCTAATTGTTATTGTTGCCCGTCCCGACAAGGTTAAAAAATCGATAAAACACAACCTCGATTTAATAAACGATAAAGACAGTTTTGAAAAAGAGAACCATAGAAAAAGGCGCAGAAAATACTACGAAAAAGCAATGCCTCTGTTTTATTCGCGCGATTTTCTGTTTTTGTTCAGCCTTATGAAAAAACTGCTTGTTACCATAATAGGATTTAAGCGTCCTATTGTTCGCGAGGTAACATCAATAAATAAAAAAGTAACAATACACAAAAGCATTGCACTTGCGGCACAAACATTTATGCTCGCCGTTAAATCGTATGGTTACGACACTTGCCCTTTGGAGGGTTTTGACTCAAAAAGGATAAAAAAATATCTTAAACTTCCGCGTGTTGCCGAAATCAATATGGTTATTTCGGTAGGTAAAGGCTTAGACGAAGGGATTTGGTACCCGCAAAAAAGATACGCCTACAATGAAGTTGTAAAAGAGGTGTAGCAACATGTCGAGCATTTTGTGTTAACAAATTTAATGCAGACTGTTATTTTTTTAGTTTGAAAATGTATATTTACATATTCGTTTAAACCCAGTATATTTTAGTGCAAAAACGTTTATTATATATAGCTCCACACCGCGCCGGCCGTTCGCCCGGGCAACGGTTCAGGTTCGAACAGTTTGTTGGCTTCTTTAATCAAAACGGTTTCGATATTACATTTTCGAATGTAATTAACAGGTGGGACGATAAAATATTCTACCAAAAAGGAAAATACATCTTTAAAATTTGGATTGGAATAAAAGCCTTTATTATAAGGATGCGCGATGTTTTTAGGGCTAACAATTTTGATATTATTTTGGTTTATCGCGAGGCTCATTTTGTTGGCAGCACCTTTTTTGAAAAACGTTTTGCCAAAAGCAAGGCAAAACTTATTTTCGATTTTGACGATGCCATATGGTTAGACGATACCAGCGATGGAAACAGCAATTTAAAATGGTTGAAAAAACCTGAGAAAACAGGAGAAATTATTGAATTGTCGGATTTAGTTATTGCCGGTAACAGCTATTTGGCCGACTATGCCCATATTTTTAACCAAAACGTACTTATTGTTCCTACTGTTATTGACACAAATTACCACACACCCATAAAAAACGAACCAAACAACGCTATTTGTATCGGGTGGACAGGCAGCTCCACAACTCTTAAACATTTTGAAAGGGCTGTGCCTTTTTTATTGAAACTTAAAGAGACATATAAAGACACTATCATTTTTAAGGTTATTGTTGATGTTGATTATTACCAACCCGAACTAAATATAAAAAGCACGCACTGGAGCAAAAACACCGAAATTGAGCAGTTAAGCTCAATTGACATAGGCATAATGCCACTGCCCGACGACCAATGGAGCAAAGGCAAATGCGGGTTTAAAGGCATTCAATATATGGCAATGGAGAAACCCACGGTAATGAGTCCCGTTGGTGTAAACACCGATATTATTGATGATGGGACAAACGGCTACCTTGCAAATACTGAAAACGAGTGGATTGAAAAATTGAGCCTGCTTATCGATTCAAAAGAACTCAGGCTGCAAATAGGAAAAGAGGGGCGCAAAACCGTTGAAGAACGCTTTTCGCTCAATTCGCAAAAAAATGTGCTGCTTGAGGCCTTCAACACAATTATTGCAGCCAACAACCTTTAACAACTTTACCAAATTTTTGTTAATGCAGCGTTAATAATACTACAACCAAATCAAGTAATTGCTATATTAGCGGTATGAGAGTTAAACAGATACGTTTTACCATTATATTAGGGTTAGTTTCGCTAATTGGTATTATCGCTATCCAAATATATTGGCTGTTTACAACATGGCACATGCAGCAAGAAAAGCTTGACAAGAATATCAGACTGGCGCTTAAACAAGTTGCAAAAGAGATTAATGTACTGCACGGCTGTTTGCCAAACGACCTTAACCCTCTGCGGCAATTGTCGGAAACCTGCTATTTGGTTGATGTATCGTGCTATTTTAATCAAACCAACTTGGAGTATCTGATACGCACCAATTTTAATAAACGCAATATAAATATTGAACACGAAACGGCAATTTTTGACTGTGAAACAAACACTTTAAATTTTATCGGCAAATTCTCATCAATTGGCGAAAAAATATCGGAGGCAGGCAGCTTAGACGTTTGTGCCGATGCCTACAACAATGATTTGGTTTACTTTTTTTATATAAATATATCGGGGCGGAATGTTTACCTGTTTAAAAAAATGCAATTGTGGCTGGCGTTATCATTAATGGTTTTGGTAATAGTGCTGTTTTTTGCATATACAATATTTTCATTTTTTAGGCAAAAACAGCTTGCCGAGCTGCAAAAAGATTTTATAAACAACATGACGCATGAATTTAAAACACCCATATCATCAATAAATATTGCCAGCGATGTTTTACTCGGTTTTAGCCCAAACGAGATACCCGAACGGTTTACAAATTATGCCCAAATTATAAAGCATGAAAACGCAAGGTTAAACAAACAGGTTGAAAACGTGTTGCGAGCCGCCCAATTCGAAAAAGGTAAAACCATAATGGATATCGAAAAACTAAACCTCCATAAATTGCTTGATGAGGTTTTTTCAAAAATAAGTTTCAACCACAATGAAAAAAAGGTTAAAATCAATTTGCTGTTAAATGCTAACAAACAAACTATTTTGGCCGACAAGCTGCACCTCACAAATATTTTATTTAACCTTACCGACAATGCAATAAAATACAACGGTAATAACGTTATTATTGAGGTATCGACTCGAATTAACAAAAACAAAATTGAGCTTAAATTGGTTGACAACGGAATAGGAATACCTGTTAAATACAAAAAGAATATTTTTAAAAAATTCTTTAGGGTTCCAACAGGCAATGTACATAACGTAAAAGGCTTTGGCTTAGGGCTTTTTTATGTTAAGCATGTGTGCGATGCCCATGGCTGGAAAATTGAGCTTGAAAGCGAAGTTGGAGTAAAAACCGCATTTATTATTAATATACCCATAGTTTAAATGAATAAATATAATAAACACAATATAAATATATTATATGTTGAAGATGATGCTACTTTATCGTTTGTAACCAAAGATAATTTAGAACAATTTGGGTATAATGTAACGCATTTTGAAAGTGGGTTGCTTGCAATAAATAATTTTACATTGCAACGGTTTGATTTGTGTATTTTAGATATTATGCTACCACAAATGGACGGTTTTGAGTTGGCAAAACGCATAAGGCAAATCAATAACGATATTCCTATTCTGTTTTTGTCGGCAAAATCGCAAACCGAAGATAAAATAAACGGACTTAAAATAGGCGCCGACGACTATATTACCAAGCCTTTTAGTATTGAGGAGTTAAAACTAAAGATTGAAATATTTTTGAAAAGGAAAAAGGTAGTTTCGCAAACCACTACCGCAAACATATTAATTGAGGCGGGAGGTTGCAAATTAGATATTAAAAACCAACTGCTGCTTTTTGAAAACAGCAAAACAAAAATCACATTGCGCGAAACACTACTAATAAAAATGTTGTTTGAAAACTGTAACACCCTGTTAAAACGCGACGATATACTCACACAAATTTGGGGCGACAACAGCTATTTTAATGGCCGCAGCCTCGATGTTTTTATGTCGCGCATCAGAAAATATTTAAAAAACGACAAAACATTACTGATTGAAAATATTAGGAGCACCGGTTTTAGGTTAACCTGCATTATTAATGAATAACACAAAAAAGTTTTATAATGGTTGCAGCAGAAAAAATAAGGATACGTTTCAATAAACTGCTCAGCAATGGGTCGTTTCAGTTTGTTTTTTGGGAATTAACACTTCTGTTTTATGTTTTTATCACGGGCGAAAACAACATATTCCGTACCTATTCAAACATGGTCGATGCCCAATCGGTTTATCTTGTAATTACATATATCAGCCTGTTTACCTCTTTGCTTTTTTCATTTATCGATTTTATTTTTACCGACCGCATAATGCGTTTTTTTCCAATTCGCCTTATGGTTTTATTAAAATCATCGCTCTATTTTATATCGGGATTTTTAATTATTATTGTTGCTGCAATTCCATCAATAAATATATTTTCAACACATAGTTATAATGAACTTATTATTGAATTACCCGCAACCAATATACATTTATTCAGGTTTTTATCATACTATTATGTTTCGTGTTTTTTAAACAGCTTGTTAAAGGGTACATTAACAAAAATTGGACGTGGTAATTTTAACAATTGGTTTTTTGGAATGTTAAACAAACCTCGCGAAGAGGAGCGTATATTTATGTTTATCGATTTAAAAAGCTCAACTACCATAGCCGAAAAGCTGTTGCATAAAAAATTTAGCCACCTTATTCAAGATGTTTTTAACGATATGGCTGTGGTTGATAATTATGGGGGCGAAATTTATAATTATATCGGCGACGGTGCAATAATATCGTGGACATTAAAAAAAGGATTAAAAAGGGGTAATTTTATTAAGGCTTTTTATGCTTTTGCCCATGTTTTAAACAAAAGAAAAAGATATTATCAGCGAAAATACAAATTAGAACCCAAATTTAAGGCAGGCGTGCACGTTGGCAAAGTAATGGTTTTGCAGGTAGGGCAAATTAAACGCGACATTTCATACAACGGCGACACCATGAATACTGCAGCACGCATTGAGTCAAAATGCAACGAGTTTAAACAAAACCTGTTAATATCGGGCGACTTATATGATTTAATTGATGACAAAAAGGCATTCCGCTATAAAAATGTTGGCAATATTCAACTCCGCGGCAAAAAAAGAGGTGTCGATATTTATGCCGTTAAACAAAAGGCATAAAACCTTTAGGTATTAAACTTACGGCACCTGTAACACCGCCCTCTGGGCGATAATCACAACTATTTATTACAAAAATAACCGCAACGCTTCGAGGTGCAAACACGCTCAAAAGTTACTAACCTCCAATGTAACACCGCCCTCTGGGCGGTTATATAAATACCGCCCAAAGGGCGGTGTTACGTAGGGAGTACCAAATTGTTAGCTTATTGCTTGTTTTTAAGATTTACTACATCGGGTAATAAATTACTTGTAAAACAACCACAACGTTTCGGGGTGCAAGCACGCTCAAGGGGTACTGATTACCGAACTGTGGCAACAACCATACTATTGAACTAAAATATCGGCATAAATAATATAGTTTCGCATTTCGGATATCTGCGTAAGCAAATTATTAATTAATGTTTTAACTGCTTGTTGGTTATGCCCTTGAATAAGTGTATTTGAATTTTCTGTATAATAAGCATTATATTTTATTAAATCGTTGCGCATATAGTTTTTATAATCAGTATTAATAAATTTATTGCGCAGCATTAATATATTCTGTAATTGGTCGTTAAGGTTTTTTAGCAAACGCAAAACCTTCTGAACTTTTGGCTCGTTGTAGTTAAAATTGTTGTTTAATGCATTAAGTATCAAATAGTTTTTTTCGATAAAACTTCCTAACATAAGCGAAAAAAGGTACTGCTTTCTTTCAATTTCGGTTAGTTTGTTAACCGAATCTTTCAGGGCATTGTTTAAAACAAAAAAGGCCGAATCGGCTGTTTTATACCCTTTTTGGATTTTTGACAACGAAGTATCGAGTTTATAGCCCTTTATAAGCTTAAGGAGCTTTTTTGCGCTTTTTGACGACAGGTTTGCTTTTTCTTGAAATCCATAAGCTTTTAAATATTGGGCATCGGCTGCATAAATAGCTATGTTTGCCGCCGAAATATTAAGGTCAGCCTTGTAATCTCGGTATTCATAAGGATTGTTAACAATTTCATCAGTAAATTCAATGCCGCTTTCGACCATTGTGTTTGCAAAGCCAACGCTTGATTGGGCAATACCAATTAATTTTTCGGAAAACGATTTTGAACTGTAATTTGGTTCAGTAACGGTTTCTGCCTGTTTTTTTTGTTGTGAGCAAGATGCTATTAATAAAAAAACCGATAGTTGTAAAATAATAAGTTTCATCTGTTTTATGATTAGTTTTTTAGTCATACCCTTTTATTATCAGGCGTATTCAAAACACAAAAATTTACGCTTAACTCCCCCAGCTGTCCCTATCCAAACTTCTGTACTGAATGGCCTCGGCCAAATGTTGCGGCTCAATATTTTCGCAGCCCTCTAAATCGGCTATTGTGCGCGACACTTTTAAAATTCTGTCGTAAGCCCTTGCGCTTAGCCCCACTTTTTCCATTGCTGTTTTTATTAGTTGCGAACCTGTTTTGTCTAAATTACAGTATTTGCGTATCAACTTTGTGTTCATTTCGGCATTACTGTGCGTGTTTTCAACTTCCTTAAAACGATTATGCTGAATAGCTCGTGCTTTTGTAACGCGCTCTCTAATGGTTTTGCTGTTTTCTAAAGCATCTTTACCCGAAAGTTTTTCAAAAGGCACGGGCACAACTTCAATATGAATGTCGATACGATCGAGCAGCGGCCCCGATATTTTATTCAGGTATTTTTGCCTGATGCCGGGCGAGCATACACACTCCTTTTCGGGATGGTTATAATATCCGCAAGGGCAGGGGTTCATGCTTGAAACCAGCATAAAACTTGCAGGGTACTCCACGGTAAATTTTGCCCTCGAAATGGTAATTACCCTATCCTCTAAGGGCTGGCGCATTACCTCCAATACCGTGCGCTGAAATTCGGGTAGCTCATCTAAAAACAAGACGCCGTTGTGCGCCAACGAAATTTCGCCGGGTTGTGGATATTGTCCCCCTCCTACCAAAGCCACATCGCTAATGGTATGGTGCGGCGAACGAAATGGGCGTGTTGTCATCAGTGAGGTTTCGGCATCGATTTTTCCCGATACCGAATGTATTTTTGTTGTCTCCAACGCCTCGTTTAATGTAAATGGGGGCAAAATTCCCGACACCCTTTTTGCCAGCATGGTTTTTCCGGCACCCGGCGGGCCAATCATTATAATATTATGGTTTCCGGCGGCGGCAATCTCCATGGCACGTTTTACGTTCTCTTGTCCGCGCACGTCCGAAAAATCGGCATCATAATTTTTTATCCCCTTGTTAAACTCCTCGCGAGTGTTTACAATTGTGGGAGTAATATTTTTAGTACCATTCAAAAACTCAACAACATCAATAATATTTTCAACGGCAAAAACATCTAAATTATTTACTACAGCCGCTTCGCGGGCATTTTTTTTAGGAATAATAAAACCTTTAAAACCCTCTTCGCGCGCCTTTATGGCAATAGGCAGCACTCCTTTTATAGGCTGCAAACTTCCGTCGAGCGAAAGCTCGCCCATAATAATATACTTTTCAAGGTTGTTGCAGGTTATTTGCCCCGATGCCGCCAAAATACCAACCGCCAATGTTAAATCATAAGCCGAACCCTCTTTGCGTATATCGGCAGGAGCCATGTTTATCACTATTTTTTTGCCCGGGTATTTTAAATTATTGTTTTGCAGGGCTGCATTTATGCGTTGCTGGCTCTCTTTTACGGCACTATCGGGCAAACCTACCAAGCTAAAAACAAAGCCGGTGGTAAGGTTTACCTCAACCGTAATTGTGGTGGCGTTTATTCCAAATACAGCACTTCCGTAAGTTTTTACAAGCATAAGTTTAAATACCGTTTGTTTGTATAGTGTGTTTTAACTATTTATAAATTTTCATCAATGTACGAAATCAAATACCATTTGCCATTGATACGCTTAAATTTTCGCTCGTTTTTAAAACCGCCGCCCTCAATATATATCTTCTCGGTATAGTTGTTTTTGTCATGTGTTGTTTCAACCTTAAATTGCGATGTGTCAATATCGTTTATATTGTAACGATGCATTATCCAATTCTTTTTATTCCATTTAACTGCAGTTTCCGATGTGTCGATAGCATAACCATCTAACGGGAATTTTATGCGCGATATCTGAAAAATAGAATCGTTATGAAAATGTTTATAAAAGGTGTTGAAACTTTCATAAGTAGCAGCTTTTTTAATGGGTTTTGGCTTTGTAACTTCTGGTTTTGCTATTTGGGGTTCAGTTTTTGTAACCTCTTTTGAAGTTCGGTTGCACCCAAATTGAAAAAACAAAAAAAGCAAAACAGTACCTGTAATAGTTAAATGTTTCATGTATAAATGGTTTTATGCCAGCCAAATTAAGAAAAAATATTGTATTAACATGGTATAATATTGGTTAAAAATAACCATCTAAAACAAATCACAATGTAACACCGCCCTCTGGGCGGTTAACCATTTACCGCCCAGAGGGCGGTGTTACGTAGGGAGTACCAAACTGTTAGCTTAAA
>CAYQPP010000149.1:0-8901 GCA_964419235.1 uncultured Bacteroidales bacterium | reverse complement strand
TCCAAAACACGAAACGAACGACAGTAAATTTTTGTTAAAAATGTACTCAAAATCAGCATTGTTATGTTTAACCTTATTTATGTAGGCTTTAATTTAACAGTTTGTTTGTTAGAGCGGGGCTTATTTAATTAAGCAGTACATATTCAATGTAACATCTTGTTTCCCAACGTAGCCACGGTTTTTTTAATTAAACCTTTAGTGCTATAATCCCTGTATTTGTGCTTTATATTAACATAAAACATATATTAATCTTTAAAAAGAAGGAAAAATGGAAGCTAAAAAAATGATTTTATTATCAGTAATTATTATTGTTTTGGTATTTAGCGGATGTGCGCCTTTGTATGTCCCAAATACTGTTAATGCGCCATTATTAAGCAATAAAGGCGAAATGCAAGCGGCAATACATTTAGGAACTGCCGGCTTTGACCCTCAATTGGCATATGCCATTACCGACAATATTGGGGTAATGTTGAATGGGAGTTTTGAAAACAGCAAATCTGACTCTACCGATGATTATCATAAACACAATTTTGTTGAATTAGGAGCAGGTTACTATACAAAATTTAATGAAAACGGGTGTTTTGAGGTTTACGGAGGTTATGGTTACGGGAATATGCAAACTTTGGTAGAAAAAACGATTTTCAACTCGAAATTAGATGTTCAGTCGAGCCGGATTTTTATACAACCGGCAGTAGGTTTGTCAACAAATTTTGTTGATATTAGTCTTGCATCGCGATTCGTTATTCTGTCAGCCAAACAAAATGAAATTAGGATTACAAGGTCATATTTAGAGCCGACGTTAACATTTAAGGCAGGGCCAAAACATATTAAAGGTGTATTTCAAGTAGGGTATTCATACCCATTAAACTCTATTGAAAATATAGATTATCAGCCATTTATGTTGTCGTTAGGATTACACCTGAAATTGAACAGGAAATATGAGTAATATGAAATAGTGTATATTTATGGATTGAGTAAAAAGTGATTTTTTGCAAGGCAATTATGGTTTTGTTTATTGTTGGCTTGTTATAGTTTGCCTAAGTCTGAAAACACGGGTAATAAGCTATAAAAGTGTTAATTTTATGGCAAAAAACAACCAATATTTGATATTAATAAACGGGCAGTATTTTTTTTTGTGGTTTAGCTATTAAGTTTAAACGATTTAACCATTTTAATTATATCTTTGTGAGCTGTAAAAAATAGTGTTGATTAAAAACACGGCAAACAAACTAAATTGGGTTTTATTTTTTGATTAATATGGCAAAAAAAATTAAAAATGCATTAATTTCTGTTTATCATAAAGATAATCTTGAAAAAATTGTTAAAGAGCTTGATAATCTAAGTGTTAATATAATTTCAACAGGAGGCACATATAGTTTTATTGATTCTTTGGGAATAAAGGTTACGCAGGTTGAAGAGTTGACATCATTCCCATCAATACTTGGCGGAAGGGTAAAAACGCTGCACCCCAATATTTTTGGCGGCATTTTATCGCGCAGGGATAATGCTGAAGATAAAAAACAGTTGACAGAATACAATATTGATGAGATTGATTTGGTAATTGTTGATTTATACCCGTTTGAAGATACGGTTTTAAGCAATGCTCCTGAGCAAGATATTATTGAAAAAATTGATATTGGCGGGATATCATTGATACGGGCAGCGGCAAAAAACTTTAAAGACGTTCTTATTGTTAGTTCAATGAGCCAATACAATGAGTTGTATAATTTGCTTAAAGAGCAAAAAGGCGAAACAACAGTTGAGCAGCGCAAACTTTTTGCCCGCGAGGCATTTAATATCTCATCGCATTACGAT
The DNA here is from genome assembly GCA_964419235.1 of uncultured Bacteroidales bacterium. Classification (GTDB taxonomy): domain Bacteria; phylum Bacteroidota; class Bacteroidia; order Bacteroidales; family SZUA-534; genus GH45. The sequence goes on along the minus strand of CAYQPP010000149.1, from coordinate 7,086 downwards.
ACTGCAATTTTCAACTATTTTGATAACAACCAAGGCACGGCATTTAAGGCCGATTATAATCAAAAAATGGAGTTGCGCTATGGCGAAAACCCACATCAAAAAGCATCATTTTATGGTAATTTTGATGCATCATTTGATATTTTGGGAGGTAAGCCAATAAGCTATAACAACCTGCTTGATATTGATGCCACAGCAAACCTTATTGATGAGTTTAACGATGTTACATTTGCTATTTTAAAGCACAACAATGCTTGTGGTATAGCGTCGAGGCCTAAGTTAGTTGATGCATGGAGCGAGGCGTTGTCGGGTGATCCGGTATCGGCTTTTGGCGGCATTTTAATAACAAACACAAAAATTGACTTAGAAACGGCAAAAGAGATTGATAAAATATTTTATGAGGTGGTTATTGCTCCCGATTACGAAAAAGAGGCTTTGGATTTGCTTAAAAAAAAGGATAAAAGAATTATTTTAATTGACAAGCGAAGTGAAAAGCCAAATGTTCAATTCAGAACCATATTAAATGGCGTTTTGGTTCAGGAAGCAGATAGGGCAACCGAAGGAAAAAACAACATGAAAGTTGTTACCAAAGTTAGTCCTACCGATAGTCAATTATCAGACCTTGAATTTGCCCTTAAGTTGGTTAAGCATACAAAATCGAATGCCATTGTTTTGGCAAAAGACAAAAAGTTATTGGCAAGCGGAGTTGGACAAACATCAAGGGTTGACGCATTAAAGCAGGCCATTGAAAAGGCAAACAGCTTTAAAAACCATATTGATGGCGGAGTAATGGCATCTGATGCATTTTTTCCGTTTGCCGATTCGGTTGAGATAGCGCATAAGGCAGGAGTTAAAGCAGTAGTGCAGCCGGGTGGCTCAATACGCGATAAAGACTCGATTAAATATTGCGACGACAATAAACTGGCAATGGTATTTACAGGAGTCAGGCATTTTAAGCATTAATATAATTATTTAATAAAGAAATACTTAAGGGTAAATAATTTATTCCGCAATAAAAACATTTTTAAATTTTTGCTCTTAACTTTCAACTTTTTAACTTTACAAAATGGGATTATTTTCTTTTTTAACACAGGAAATTGCAATTGATTTAGGAACAGCAAATACAATTATTATCCATAATGATAAAATAGTTGTTGACGAGCCTTCTATTGTTGCTATTGACACAACTACACAAAAGCTTATTGCTATTGGAGAAAAAGCACGTCAAATGCACGGAAAAACGCACGACCATATTAAAACAGTTCGTCCGCTTAGAGATGGTGTAATTGCTGATTTTGATGCCGCCGAAAAAATGATTCGCGGAATGATAAAAATGATTAACAACAATAAAACCCAACTGTTTAGCCCTGCATTAAAAATTGTTGTTTGTATTCCGTCGGGTTCTACCGAGGTTGAAATTCGTGCAGTACGCGACTCGTCGGAACATGCAGGAGGCCGCGATGTGCAGATGATTTATGAACCAATGGCTGCCGCAATAGGTATGGGTGTTGATGTTGAAGCACCCGAGGGCAATATGGTAGTTGACATAGGCGGTGGAACTACCGAAATTGCTGTTATCTCATTGGGAGGTATAGTGTCAAACCAATCGATTAGGATAGCGGGCGATGATTTTACTGCTGATATTCGCGAATATATGCGTCATCAGCACAATATAAAAATAGGCGAGCGTACAGCCGAGAGCATAAAGATTAACGTAGGTTCGGCATTACCCGATTTGAGTGAACCACCAACAGATTATGTTGTTAGAGGTCCACACCAAATGACTGCATTGCCTATAGAGATACCGGTTTCATATCAGGAGATAGCTCATTGCTTAGATCGTTCAATAAGTAAAATTGAAGCGGCAATATTTGCAGTGCTTGAGCATACACCGCCCGAGCTATATGCCGATATTTATCAAAAAGGTATTTTTCTTGCAGGTGGAGGAGCATTGCTTCGAGGTTTAGATAAGAGATTGATGGAAAAAACAAAAATACCGTTTCATGTTGCCGATGACCCATTGCATGCTGTGGCCAGAGGAACAGGTATTGCACTAAAAAATTCAGACAAATTCCCGTTCTTGATAAAATAAAAAAACAACTGCTTATAAATTTGGTAATAAGCAGTTGAGAATTTTTTATTAAGTTTGGTAAAAATAAACAATTATATTGTTGTAGGGTTTTCTTGCAAAAACTATGTAGTAGTTTGCATTTATTATTATAATTAAATGAGGAGTTTATTAAATTTTATTTTAAAGTACCACTACTTTATTTTATTTATTTTAATAGAATGCTTTTCGGTTATTCTAATTGTTCATTATAATGATTACCATAGGGCTACGTTTTTAAATTCCTCATCAAGTGTATCAGGCAAAGTTTATAACTCTTTTCATTCAGTATTTCAATATGTTGATCTTAAAACAGCAAATATTGAGTTAAGCGAGGCTTTATCGTCTTATCGGAATAAGCAGAAAAAATCATATAAAGATAACCAAATCAAGATTGTTGACATTTTAGATTCGTTGTATATTCAGCAATATAGTTTTATTCCGGCTCAGGTTATAAACAATTCGGTAAATAAGCAAAATAATTTTATTACGCTGAATGTTGGTCGAAAACAGGGCGTTTATAAAGAGATGGCAGTAGTGTCGGCTAATGGGGTTGTTGGTGTGGTAAAAGATGTGTCTGATAATTTTGCATCGGTAATAAGCATTTTAAACCATAATTTGAAAATAAGTGCCATGATTAAGCATTCAGGGTATTTTGGTTCGTTGAATTGGGATGGGACTGATTACCGTTTTGCAACTATGTATGACCTGCCCAACCATATTTCTGTTAAAAAAAACGATACAATAATAACCAGCGGATATTCAGCAATGTTTCCTAAAGGCGAGGTTATTGGTGTGGTTGAAAAAGTTAATGAAGCCAAAGGAAGCGATTTTATGACCGTTTCGGTGCGTCTTGCCGTTAATTTTAAAAAGTTGGCGCATGTTATGGTAATAAAAAATTACTTAAGCAAAGAGCAATTAAACTTAGAATATACTACAAAAAATGATTAAAGTATTACCACGAAATATTTTCCGATTTGTATTTCTGATATTGCTTCAGGTATGGGTTTTAAATAATATACAGTTTAGCGGCTATATAAATCCATATTTGTATGTCCTTTTTATTTTGCTTTTGCCTTTTGAAACGCAGGGGTGGTTAGTTTTAATAATCTCGTTTTTTCTTGGTTTGTCAGTTGATATGTTTACCGATACAATCGGAATGCACGCGTCGGCATCGGTTTTTATGGGGTTTATTCGTTCGTTTGTGCTGCAATCAATTGCTCCGCGCGACGGATATGAAACAGGAACATTTCCGCGTATTTACTATTACGGGTTTGTCTGGTTTTTAAAATACACCCTTTTATTAGTCTTCCTTCATCATCTTTTTTTATTTACTGTACAAGTTTTTAATTTTAACACATACCACCTTGTTTTAGTACGAACTATTTTAAGCACGCTATTTACAAGTGTGTTAATACTATTAAGCCAGTATATTATTTTCAGAAAATAGAACAAACAGCAATGTGGTTTAGTGTAACTGTTAATTATATTAGTTTGTAACACCTAATTATGTTGCAACAGAATAATAACTAAAATAATTTATTGTGAATCCGTTTATAAACAGAAAATATATTGTGGGAGGTATTTTTAGCCTGCTTATTCTGGTATATATGGGTCGCCTTTTTTTTCTACAAGTAATAGATCAGTCTTATAAATTATCGGCATCAAATAATGTTTTGAGGTATGTAGTAAAATACCCGTCGCGTGGTTTAATATATGACCGCAACGGCACATTATTAGTATATAACGAAGCTGCATATGATTTAATGGTAATGCCAAATCAGGTTGGAGAATTTGATACATTGCAACTATGCAACATACTTAATTTAACCAACGAGCAAGTTAATTTGCGTTTAAAAAAAGCAAAATCATATTCAAGGTATAAACCTTCCGTTTTTCAAAAACAGATATCAGCAAAAACATACGGTACTTTACAGGAGAAAATGCATCTGTTTAAAGGTTTTTTTACACAAACACGAACTCTGCGCAGGTATCCTGAACGTGCTGCTGCCCATGTGTTGGGTTATGTTGGCGAAGTAAACGATAAAATAATCGACAACAATAGCTATTATGCTTCGGGCGACTATATTGGCATAAGCGGAGTAGAAAAATCGTACGAAGATGTGTTGAGGGGCAAAAAAGGTGTTGAAATTTTTATGGTTGATGTGCATAACCGCATAAAAGGACAGTATAAAAAAGGAAAATATGATACGGTAGCTGTACATGGCGATAACATAATACTTACCATTGATAATAAACTACAAAAATATGGCGAAAGCCTTATGCAGAACAAAATTGGCAGTATTGTAGCACTCGACCCGAGTACAGGCGAAATACTTGCTATAATATCGTCGCCGGCTTATAATCCTGAGTTATTAGTTGGAAGAGCCCGAACTGTTAATTATAAAATGCTGCAAAACGATACGCTTAAACCACTGTTCGACAGATCGTTAATGGGGCGGTATCCTCCGGGGTCAACCTTTAAAACGGTAAATGCATTAATTGGACTTCAAGAAAAAATTATTAAACCTTGGACATCGTTTAAGTGTTTGCCGGGTTATGCCGTAGGAAATTATTATATGGGATGCCACCACCACCCCGACACAAAAGGCGTTGTTGGCTCAATACAACACTCGTGCAATGCTTATTATGCACATTTATACCGAAATTTGTTAGATGATAAAAAGTATGGAGGCATTGAAAACTCATTTGAAGTTTGGAGAAATTACGTTTTATCATTCGGTTTTGGCAAAAAGCTTGGTGTTGATTTACCCCACGAGGTTAACGGATATGTGCCGACATTGAATTTTTACAATCGTATTTATGGCGAGGGCAGGTTGAAATCGCTTTATATTGTTTCTAACTCAATTGGGCAAGGCGAGATGTTAATGACACCGGTACAAATGGCAAATATGGCAGCAGTAATATGTAATAACGGATACTATTTTACCCCTCATGTAATAAAAAGTTTGCCTGAAAAGTTTAAAGAAAAAAAAATGCCGTATCTGGTGCAACGGTTTGCCAATATCGATTCGGTTTATTATAAATATATAAAAGAGGGAATGTATAAGGCCGTAAATAGCGATGAGGGAGGAACTGCCCGTATTGCCCGATTAAAAGATATTGATATTTGCGGTAAAACCGGTACAGCTGAAAATGTGCATGGTAAAGACCATTCTGTTTTTATTGCATTTGCACCAAAAGAAAACCCTAAAATTGCCATATCGGTTTATGTTGTAAATGGTGGTTTTGGTGCAACATGGGCAGCGCCTATTGCAAGCTTGGTAATCGAAAAATATTTAACAGACTCAATATCACGAACATGGTTAGAAAACCGTATTTTAAATGGCAATTTAATTAATAATGGAACGCAGAAATAATATTTGGCAAAGCTTAGACTGGTTTACGGTTGGATTGTACCTTTTGTTGGTAACATTGGGCTGGATAAATATATATTCAGCCGTTTATACCGAAGAACAATCGCAAACTTTCGATTTTTCATTAAGGTACGGAAGACAGTTGATTTGGATTATTGCCTCATTTGTAATTATGCTAATTGCACTAATAATTGATAGTAGATTCTACTCATCTTTTTCATTTGTTATTTACGGGGCGGTTATATTTTTGCTAATTATTGTATTGGTTTTTGGGAAAACCATAAATGGTGCCACATCGTGGTTTGTTATCGGTCCGGTAAGGCTTCAACCATCAGAGTTTGCAAAATTTGCAACCTCGTTGGCTCTTGCAAAATATTTGAGCATCTATAATTTAAAACCTAAAAAGTTAAAAACACTATTAATATTTGGGGTTATTGCTTTTTTACCTGCCCTATTAATTTTATTACAGAACGATACAGGTTCGGCATTGGTGTTTTTTATCTTCTTTTTGGTCTATTTTCGAGAAGGTATGCCGTCGGCTTATCTTTTAATAGGTTTTCTTGCTATTTCACTTTTTGTTTTTTCGCTAATTTGGCAAAACTATGTAATAATATTATTGCTTGAAGCATTTGCATTTATTGCTTTTTACATACTCAAACGTAATTTAAAGATGACTCTGATAGGAGGGCTTTTTTTAATAGTGATTAGCAACGCATTATGGTTTGGCTTTTGGTTGTTTAAAATTCCTTTATCAAAAGAATATGCTGTTTTAATAGGTTTGGGAGTGTCGTCAATATGGTTTTTGTACAAAATGTATAAGCATAAGCTTAGCGAGGGGTTAGTAATACTTGTTGTGCTGTTTTCTTCAATAGCCTTTACATATATGGTTGATTCAACTTTTGATAAAGTGCTTGATGGTTATCAGCAGCGGCGTATTAAAGTGCTGCTTGGAATTGAATCAGATCCTTATGGAGCAGGGTACAACGTTAACCAAAGTATGATTGCAATTGGATCAGGCGGGCCTAACGGAAAAGGCTATTTGCAAGGCACGCAAACCAAGTTTAAATTTGTGCCCGAGCAGAGCACCGATTTTATTTTTTGTACAGTAGGCGAGGAGTGGGGCTTTGTTGGCTCTGCCGTAGTTTTAGGATTGTTTTTGATTTTGTTGCTGCGGTTAATTTTTCTCGCTGAGCATCAAAAATCAAAATTCTCAAGGGTTTACGGATATAGTGTTGCAAGCATTATTTTCTTTCACGTAGCGGTTAATGTTGGAATGACAATTGGCTTGGCGCCCGTTATTGGAATACCTCTGCCTTTTTTTAGCTATGGGGGTTCATCGTTGTGGGGTTTTACATTTTTGTTGTTTATTTTTTTAAAGCTCGATTCAAACCGTACACAGCTAATTAATTAACCGCATGTTTTTACTTACCCCTAAAAGGGCTGTTCTCACCCTTTGCTATTTTGCAATAAATTTAGTACTTTTGCAACTATTCAGGGGTAGTTTGTAAATCATACCTTTTAATTTCGTTTTTGGCTTTTTCTGCCAAAAAAACATTATTATTTACATATTTTGGCCTCGGTTATTGAGGGTAATTTAATTTATTA
>CAYQPP010000148.1:0-8902 GCA_964419235.1 uncultured Bacteroidales bacterium | reverse complement strand
AAGCAGCTCATAAAGTATTAAATATTTACCCAAACCCGTTTACAGAGCAAACCACAATAACATACGCATCAACCCCGATACTAAAAAAAACTGTTGTTGAAATATTCAATATAAACGGCGTGTTGATCAAAACTATCCCTTTTAGCAAAAATAGTGTTGTGTGGAACTCAAACAACAACAAACCCGGTATATATTTTTGCCGCTTAAAAAGCAATAACTTTATAAGCAAAACACAAACTATGATAAAACTTTAACAATTTAACCAGTACATTTTTTTAATAAATAAGATATACTGTATATCTCAAGCGTTATCAAACAGCATTATCCAATAAACATTAGAGTTTATACGATCGGTTCATAACATGATTCAATATTTCAACTCGAATGTAACACCGCCCAAAGGGCGGTAACTACAACCGCTCGGAGAGCGGTGTTACACCATAAAATATTTGTAAAAAGGAAAGATTTTTTGCAAGCCTTATCTATTCCATAACCCCCGATTTAAGTGGCTCAACCTCCTCTTTTGGGAGCAGTTTTTTTGGTTTTGCGTTTACCAATGTCATTTCGCCGACCAAATGCCCTGCACCGGCAAATTTATCGACAATAAAAAGCACGTACCTAATATCGAGCGCAATGTTGCGGCACATTTGCGGGTCGTACATAATATCGCTCATTGTGCCCTCCCAGTTGCGATCGAAGTTAATGCCTATAAGTTGCCCTTTGGCATTTAGTATGGGGCTGCCTGAATTACCGCCGGTTGTGTGGTTTGACGCTGTAAAACATACCGGCATTTTGCCGTTGCCGTCGGCATATTTGCCAAAATCCGACTGTTGATATAGCTCTTTTAGCCTGTCGGGAACATCATAATCGTAAATTTCGGGGTTATCTTTTTCAATAATCCCCTTTAGGGTGGTTTGATGGTAATAGCTTACCGCATCTTTTGGAATATAGTTGTCGATTTGCCCGTATGCAACCCTAAATGTTGAGTTTGCATCGGGGAAAAGTATCTTGTCTGACTGAAATTCGCGAAGCCCTTTAATATATACCCTGTCTAAATCTTTCAGTTCAATATCAATGCTTTTTAACTGTGGGTATATGCTGTTTCTATAAACATTAAGCGATTGAGTGAATATTTGAAAAACAGGGTCTTTTGCAAGTTTTTTGTTTTTTGAAACCGAATACCCTTTAAAAAAAGCAGTGGTTTTTTCGGGATACGGAAACATTGATTTTTCATAAACATAATCGGCAAAAGCATCAATATTGCCTTTAAATTTTGAAGTAATAAGGCTGAATATCTCAGGGTGGTATTTTTCAGGCATTTCATTATAGTAAAAACCCATAAAAGCCGTAAAAATCTTTTTGCTGGTTTCGTAATCGTAGTCTTTATAAAATTTGTTTGCCGCTTTTTGCGATATTTTAAGAATTGAATCTATTTCTGTGGTGTTGGTGGTTTTATCCAAATAAATTAGGTTTCTGAATTTTCCGGAAAAGTTAATTAGCTCCGAGCCCAAAATTGTTTCGTAAAAGTATGTAACAGCCAGTTCATAGGGTGTTATTTTATTATACAGCTCTTTATATTTTGTTAACACATTGCCATATTCCGATTTTCTTTCGTCAGACTCGTTTACCCATGCCATAAAATCCTTTTCCAACCCTCTTTTTTTATCTAAGGCGTTCATTTTGCTTAACCCCCTGTTTTCGCCAATCCATTTTTTCCAACTATTGGCCATACTTGCAGCTTTTGCCGCATATTTTATTCTAACCTCGGCATTGCTGTTCATTTCGGCTTTCATTAGCTCAAGGCCTTTTGTGCGTATTTTTATGCGGGCAGGGTTTTTTGTTTGCGTTTGCAGTTCAACGGCGTATGAGGGCAGATACTCGGCAGTTGTTCCCGGGTAGCCCATAACCATTGTAAAGTCGCCTTTTTCTATGCCGTCAATGGCAATTTCCAAATGTTTTTTTGGTTTATACGGAATGTTATCATCTGAATAGTCGGCAGGTTCGTTGTTTTTGCCGGCATAAATCCTAAACATCGAAAAATCGCCTGTATGACGAGGCCACATCCAGTTATCGGTATCGCCGCCAAATTTACCGATTGCCGATGGCGGTGCGCCCACAAGCCTTATGTCGCGAAAAATTTCATAAACCGAAAGGTAATACTCATTGCCTGCAAAAAAGGGTTTTATTTTGGCAAGATAATGCGTGCCTTTTATAGCCTTTTTTTCAAGTGTGTCAATGTTTGCGCTAATAATCGAGTCGCGCATATAGGCATTGGCATCGTTTGGTACGTTGCCGAGCACTTGTGCTGTTACATCTTCCATTCTTTTTAAAAAGCATACGCCCATGCCGTCATTTGGCAGCTCTTCGTTTTTGCTCATTGCCCAAAAGCCGTCGGTCAAATAGTCATTTTCAACCGAACTGTGCGATTGTATCGACCTGTACCCGCAATGGTGGTTTGTTAATAATAGGCCTTGGTTTGAGATAATTTCGCCTGTGCAAAAGTGGTGGAAAGGGTTTTTTAAGCTGACCAAACCAACTACCGCATCTTTTAAACTTGCGTTGTTTATGTCGTAAATATCTTGCGCCGATAGTTTAAAACCCTGTTTTTGCATTTGCTCAATATTATATTTTTTAAGCAAAATCGGCAGCCACATTCCTTCATTGGCATGAGAAAACAGTACGGCTATAAATAGTATTGCAGTTAATAAGCTCAGTCTTTTTGTCATATCTGTAAGTTTTTTTTGTCAAAAATATAATAATAATCGGTATCAGAAAACAGTTAGTTCGTCGTATAGTTTTTGAATAGGCAGCCCCATTACGTTAAAGTATGAACCGTCAATTCTTTCAATGGCAATATACCCAATCCACTCTTGAATTCCGTATGAGCCTGCTTTGTCGTAAGGTTTATAATTCTCAATATAAAACTCTATCTCCTGTTTGTGCAGTTTCCTGAAATATACATGTGTGCTTGCCCAAAAGGTTTTTGTTTTGTTTTTTGTTTTAAGGCAAACACCGGTATATACCGTATGTTTGTTGTTCGACAGTGTTTTAAGCATGTTGTAGGCTTCGGTATGGTTTGCAGGTTTGCCCAATATTTTGTTGTTTACCCAAACAATTGTGTCGGCTGTAATAATTAACTGTTTGTCGGTTATTTCAGAATTGAATGCCGAGGCTTTTAATTCTGATAAATAGAGTGGTATTTCTTCTTTAATAAGGTGTTTGGGGTAAATTTCATCAACCTCTTTAACCTTAATTGTAAAATCTATTTTTAACTCTTTTAATAGTTTTTGCCTGCGGGGCGATTGCGATGCCAGTATAATTTGGTATTTGTTGGTATTGTTGAGTAAACCCATTTTAAATGCTAAAGTTATAAATCATTATATATCGTGCTACGGCAGCATATAAAATACCTGTAAGCATTATTGCTTTTATAAGCCAGCTAATTTTATGGTATTGTTTTACGGTTTTTGCTTTTGCAATAAAAAATGCTGTTAAAAGCAACGGTATGGCTACTGTTGATAATAGATACCATTTTGATATATAATCGTTTAGGAATTTGTAGTATAAAAAACTCAGCAACCATATTATTGTCATTGTTAAAATAATTGCAATTATTTTTGTGATTTTTATACCTATTACAACAGGCATGGTGTTACATCCGTAGCTGCGGTCGCCTTCAAAATCTTCAATATCTTTAACAATTTCGCGCAAAAGGTTGGTTAAAAAAGCAAAAAAAGCAAATGCCAAAATCCAATAAAACAGAATGTTAAATGATAGCCCGTTTGTCAATAATATATCGTTATAAGCTTTGTTTAAAGATATTATGTCAAAATATGCTACTTGTAGCGGTATCATTGCAGTACCGAGTGCTACAATAATATTGCCTATTAAAAATTGTTTTTTGTAGGTGGTTGAGTAGAGCCAAAATATGCCAGCTATCATTATATAAACCACTATAATTATTGGGTTTTTAAACTTCCATGCCAAATAGCCTGCCAGCAAAACGGCTATGCTGTTTAGTGTAAAATGTAAAATAATTGCAAAACGGCGGTGGATGGTATTGCCTATAATTACTTTTTGCGGCTTGTTTATAGTGTCTATTTTTCGGTCAAAATAGTCGTTTATTACGTATCCTGCCGCGCCAAGAAAAATATTTATTATTACCAATATCAAAAAAAGGTTGTCGGCAAACTGAAGCGTGAATGTTTGCCCCAACTCAGCTGAGTAACCATAAATTAATGCAGGCTTAATAATTCCATAGCGCAACAGATACATTGTAAATGGCACCATTAGCAGGTTGGGTAGCCGTATTAGTTTAAGGTATTTTATCATTTTTTTATTTGGCAATAAGTTTAGTAAAACAAAAATCGAATATACAACAATCGACTATTATGGCATAATTATTTTAGATGAATTATTTATGCCGGCTTGCCCCTATTTACAAAACATCAGGTTTATCGGTATCTAATTTTACCCATTTACCTTGTGCCCTAAGCACTTGCTCAATAACATCGCGAACGCAGCCTTTGCCTCCGTCAATGTTTGATATGTATTTTGATGCCTGTTTTATTTCAACGGCAGCGTCGCCGGGGCATGTTGGCACGCCTACCATTTTTAAAACGGCATAGTCGGGCAAATCGTCGCCCATATATAGAATAGAGTCTAAGCCAAGCGTATGCTTTTTGCAGAAATCGACAATAGCCTCGGTTTTTTTGAACGAGCCCATATATAAATCTTCAATTTGCAAATATTCAAGTCGTTTTACCACCCCTATGTTTTTTTGCCCCGCACTTATTATTCCTGTCGGGAAACCCATTTTTTGGGCAAAACGTATGGCAAAACCGTCTTTTGCATTCATTTTGCGCACCTGCTCGCCATCGCCCATGCAGTAAATACCGCCATCGGTAAATACCCCGTCAACATCAAACACAAAGGCTTTAACTTTTTTTAAATCTTCTTTAAAGTTGCTCATTTTTATTGTTTAAAGGTAAGTTGCCAATTTTAAAATTTAAAATACTATCCGATACAAAACTATATAATTTTTTCAATTGTGGTAATTGCAAAAGTTCAATATGACGCTTTATGGTATTTTTATCGTTCCGGATTGCCGGACCTGTTTGTGCCAATAGCGCAGGAGTATGTTGTACCTTATGGGCGGTTTCAATAATAAGGGGTTTTATAATATCGGGCGAAATATCATTTTTTGCTAATAATTGTTCGGCAATGGCAAACATATGGTTGGCAAAATTATTGGCAAAAACTGCTGCAATATGGCATTGCAGCCTTTGTTCAGAGTTAATTTCATATATAAGCCCCGATAATTTTGTTGCAACGGCTAATAGTGTTTTTTTATTAGCTTGAGTATTTGCCTCAATACAAAACGGAACGGTTTTAATATTTAATTCTGTTGTTTTTGAAAAACTTTGCAGGGGATAAAACACACCATGGCTTTTATACTTTGATAGTATGCTCATAGAAATGCTGCCGGCAGTATGCACCAACAGCTTAGGCTGAAATTCAATTTTATCTACAACTTTGCTTATGGCGGAGTCTTTAACGCAAATTATAATAATATCGGCCGATTTGTTTAATTTTGATAACGAATTTATTGGTTCGGCATTTACATTTTTTGCAAGAACCGAGGCATTTTCAAAACTCCTGCTAAAAATTTGCAAAATATGATACCCTTTTTTATAAAGGTTATAAGCCAAATGCCATCCAACATTTCCGGCTCCAATAATTGATATATTTAACTCCATCTGTTTATAGTTTTATTTATATCAGGGGGCACATTTTTTTGTAAAGATATTTAACAATCATTAAGTATGCTATTTTTTTTGTTAGAACATAAAAAATAGACTACTTTGTAAGTTAGTTTTAGGTTTATCCAAAGTTTTTTTATCTTGATAAAAATTAGTCGGATTTTTTATTATTATTGATTAACCTTGATTTGCAAAGGATTCTAATGAGAAATAAATTGAGCTATATAAAATATTTTTTGTTTGCCGCTATTATTGGTGCAACATCGGTTTTTAATCCCGTTAAGGCCGATAACGACACTATTTACAGCTATTTAAACAATAGGATTGAAGTAGCAAGAGAGATGAGCAATAGAAATCCCGACTCGGCTATGGTAATTGTTGACAGTACGCTTGCAAAATCAATACAACATAACGCACTTAAAGAGAAGGCAGAGCTGCTTAGGATAAAGGGGCTTATATATTACTATAAGGTAGATTATGCAAAAGCGCTTGACCATTTTATTGAAAGCCGCGATTTAAACCGGCAAATAGGCAATAAAAAAGGCGAGGCGTATGCCCTAGACAACACAACCCTTATTTATAGCAACCAAGGATTAATACAGAGGGCTCTTAAAATCCAAATCCATGTACTTGATATGTTTACACAAATTGGCGACAGTTCTGATATAGCAAAAGGGTACAATAATTTAGCTGTTAACTATCGAGATTTAAAGCAGATTAAAAAAGCACTTGGTTTATTTAAAAAAGCGGCTTATATCTCTATTTCTATTAAAGAAAAAGATGGCATAAATTTATATTATAATAACATTGGGCAGATGTATATGAATTTAAACTGCTTTGACAGTGCCCTTTACTATTTTAATAAAAGCTTGTTGATAAGCAGGCAACTAAATGAAAAACAGTTTATTAGTAATTCATTGTCATTAATCGGAGAATGTTATATTTTAACAAACAATTACAATAAAGCCATTGGGTATCTGGAACCTGCTCTTAAACTGGCAAAAGAGATAGGCATTGTTTACGAAATAGAAGATGTGTCGGAGTTTTTGCATGAAGCTTATGCAAAAGCAGGCAATTATACCGATGCCTATAAAATGTTGTTGCTGTCGAAGGCCATGGCCGATAGTGCCAATAACCTTAAAGCAATGCAAAAGATTACCCAAATAGAGACTTCGATGGTATATGAGAAAGAGATTGGAATGCAAAAGCTTGAGCAAGAAAAAAAAGAGCTGCAAAGCAAATTGACCCTGCAACGGCAAAAGCAAATAAAATATATTGCTTTTATTGTTGTTTTGGCTTCATTAATATGGATATTTTTCCTTTTTAGGAGTTACAGAAGGGTTAGCAATATGAACAACGAGCTTATTGCCCAAAAAGAGGAAATAACAGCCCAAAAAGAGGAGATAACCGCTCAGCGCGACGAGATTGAAGAGTTGAACAATACAAAAGATAAGTTTTTTGCCATTATAGCACACGATTTAAGAAACCCGCTAAGTGGAATATACAGGCTTGCCGAGATAATGAATAATGATTTTGAATTTTTAGACGGCAAAAAGCTTAAAAGCTATATTTCAATGATATACAACTCAACACAAAAAGCTTATGAGTTGCTTGAAAATTTGTTGCAATGGGCAATGGTGCAGAAAAAATCAATAAAAAATGTACCGTCCACATTCGATATAAAGGATGTTGTTTTGCAAAACATAGAGCTGTTGTCAAATGCTTCAAACCAAAAAAATATTGATGTTAATTTCACGGGTAACAAAAATTATATGGTTTTTGCCGATAAAGAGATGATAAACACCGTTATAAGAAATTTATTGCATAATGCCATTAAGTTTTCGGGTAAGGAAGGCAGTATCGACTTTTCGATTGTTAAAGACGAAAGTTTTTGGAAAGTTGCTGTTAAAGACACCGGAATAGGAATAAGCGCCGATGACCAAAAGCTGTTGTTTGATTTAAAACACGAAAAAAAATCGATAGGCACATCAAAAGAGAAAGGCACCGGCTTAGGCTTGGTTTTATGCAAGGAGTTTGTTGAATTGAATGGCGGCAAAATATGGATTGAGAGCGAATTGCAATCAGGCTCGACATTCTTTTTTACTGTACCAACCGCCTAATCTATTGCTGCGCAAAGTACAGAACTTATCCAACCTAATTTACTAATTTCAATTTAAATCGGAATAAAATTGAGAAAGTATTATCTTTGACTTATGAATAGTAAAGAACAACACATTGTTAACCTTATAAAATCAAGGATTTCAAAAAAGAATCCAAAAGCAGAAGTTGTTTTGTTTGGTTCTCATGCAAGAGGCCAAGCAAATAGCAATTCCGATTGGGATATTCTGATTTTACTTAATAATATTTCAGTTGATAGAAATTTGGAAAGAGAGTATAGAGAAGAGCTTTTTGATATTGAATTAGAAATTGGAGAGCCTATTTCAACTTTTGTCTATTCAAAAAAAGATTGGGAATCGAAATTTGTAGTTACCCCTTTGTATAAAAACATAAAACAAGATGGAATACTTTTAACATGATATTTCAAAAGTCAGATTATATAGATTATAGAATTTCCAAATCAAAAGAAATTTTCCAAGATGCATTGTTGCTTTCAGAGAATGGACGTTGGAATTCTTGTGTGAATCGACTTTATTATTCAAGCTATTATTTAGTAACAGCTCTGCTTTATAATAATAATATAAAAGCAACAACTCACAATGGTGTTAAAACACAATTCTTTTTAAACTACGTTAAAACAGATAAAATTGATAGAAAGTTTGGAAAGTTATATTCTCATCTGTTTGATTGGAGGCAAGAAACAGATTATGCAGACTTTATTGATTTTGAGAAAGAAACCGTAGAGCCATTATTAGAAGAAGTAAAAGAGTTAAATAAGTTGATAGGAAGATTGATATAAATGCATCATACACCATGTGGAGAAAATTATAATTTGCAATGTAATTGCTTATTGCTACCTTTTCATTAATTTGAAACTGAAAGGATATGAGGTCTCAAGGAAAATACACTCAACATTGACCGAAAAAAATGGGTATAAATTATGTTTTAATCAAATATCGTGATACATTTAGATTAGCACCCAAATTTATTTGGGTGTATAAGACAATTACAAAACACCAAGC
>CAYQPP010000147.1:1864-8913 GCA_964419235.1 uncultured Bacteroidales bacterium | reverse complement strand
ATGAAAAAATTATTATCAAAATGGTTAATGGGTAATATTGTTGAAAAATATACAACAACGGCACCTTATGAAAAAGTAATTGAAACATTGACAGAAGTTATCAAGAATAATAATTTTGGAGTTGTCGCAGTTCATAACATGAAAGAAACGTATAAGAAAAAAAGCTTACAAATTCCCGATGATTTTGAGTATCGGATTATTCAAATCTGTAATGCCCCAAAATCGCATAAAGCCTTGAATTCAATGAGTTTTGATATGGGTGTTATGATGCCTAAAAGTATTATTGTTGCCAAAGAGGGTGAGAAAACAACATTGCGTTTTATGAAAATGAAAGCTTGGATGATAAGTATGATGTTTCCTGAACTGGATATAGTGCCAATATCTAAAAAGGTATCAGAAATTATCACTAAAATAGTAAAAGAAACGATACAAAAATTAGAGTAATAAAAAATAGAGAAAAAGTGAGTCATAAAAGCATAAAAGAAACAACTGTCCTTAATTTAAAACCCATTCAATTATGTTAAACTTACGAAATAATTTCATTTTTGCGCCGGTTAAGTTAGGTTATAGCGACCAATCTGGCGAAATCAAACAAAAACACATAGATTTTTATCAGGAAAGAAGCCAGCATGTTGGGGCGGTAACACCCGAACCTTTATATATGCACAAAGGATTACGGGAACTTCCTACGCAAATTGGTATCGACAACGATACCAAAATTAAGGGTTTAAAACATTTAACCGATAGCATCCACAAAAATGGGGCGAAAGCTATTGCGCATTTAAATCATCCGGGCAGGATGGCAAACCCCAAAATCCCCGGCAACTTTCATTGGTCGGCAAGCGATAGTGCTTGCGAAAATGGCGGTGCCGTTCCTAAAAAAATGGATAGGCAAATGATGGACGAAGTAATCCAGATGTTTGTGGATTGTTCAAAAAGGGCGGTACGTGCAGGTTTTGACATAATCGAGCTGCAATTTGGTCATGGTTATTTATTGGCACAGTTTATTTCGCCAGCGGTCAATAATCGTGAAGATGAATACGGTGGCAGTTTTGAAAACCGTGTAAAATTTCCGCTGGAAATAGCAAAGGCTGTTTGGCAAGCTGTTGATGTTCCGATTATTGCACGAATTAGCGGCGATGAAATAATCCCAAAAGGTTTTCATCTTGATGAAATGATCCGTTTTGCAAAATTATTGGAAAGGGAGGATTTAGATGCTGTTCATGTAACAGCTGGTTCGGCTTGTTCCACGCCGCCGTGGTTTTTCCAGCATATGTTTATCCCGAAAGGGAAAACCTGGGAATTTGCCGGAAAAATAAAAGAAAATATAAACATCCCCGTAATTTTTGTAGGAAGGATTAACTCTGAAAAAGATATTGCAACAATAAAAGATAAGTATAAAGGCGAATATTTTGCTTTAGGCCGTGCTTTGGTTGCCGATCCTGCTTTTGTGGGGAAACACTTGAATCAAGTACAAGGGCTTATTCGGCCTTGTTTAGCTTGTGCCGAAGGTTGTTTGGGCGGCGTAAAACAAGGAAAAGGGCTTGGTTGCGTAGTCAATCCTATGGTAAATACTGATTATCCACAGGCAAAACCGGTTGAAGAAACTAAGTTTTTTGCCGTTGTTGGTGGTGGTTTGGCCGGAATGCAAGCTGCCATAACTTTGAAAAGGCGAGGCCATGATGTTGATTTATACGAGAAAAACGAATTGGGCGGGCAATTTAATTTGGCTTGGTTGCCGCCGAACAAATCGAGCCTGAAAGAGATTGTTGATTATTATATTGCTGAACTGAAAATACACGAAGAACATCAGGTAAACTTTATTAAAAAAGAAGCAAAGCTTGAGGACTTAAAAGAAGTGAAATACGACGGTATTATTATGGCAACGGGTGCCGTTCCTGCTGTACCGCCCATAAAAGGTTTAAAAACTTATTATTGGACTGAGTTTTTGGACGATAATCAACTACCTAAAAACGAAAGGGTTTTGGTTATAGGTGGAGGTTTGATTGGTTTGGAAGTTGCTTCGAAATTAGTTGATGGGAACAATCGGGTAATAATTGTAGAAATGCTCGATGAAATTGCGCGCGGCATGGAGATGATCGAAAAAGCAATGACTGTTAAGAAACTAAAAGAGAAAAAATCCGAGATTTTTGTCAATCATAAAGTTGTAGCAGTTGATGGTACCAAGGTTTTGATTGAAGGCGAAAATAAGCTTAAGGAAATTTACATAGAAGATATAGATAAAATTGTGGTGGCAACTGGAATGAGAAGTTATCTGCCTTTTGAACATGTTGGCGATATTCCTGTTTATACTATCGGTGATGCCCAAAAACCGGGGAAAGCACAAGAAGCTATACACGGGGCGTATGAATTGGCTGTTGGTTTGTGAGTTTTATAAGCTAAATTTGGCATAAGAAAATTCTGTTGAACTTATTGGTTTCTTTTTCTTAATGAAGAATATTGTCAAATTACTGAAAATTAGCAATATAATCTTTGTTCTTGTGAGTAATAACTTTTTATTTAAGTCAAAAAGTTACATCAAACGAGCTTTAATCTAAAATCATCAATCTAAAATCTAAAATTAAAAATATGGGTTTAAAATTTGCGTTTGCGGTTAACTCCGAAAAGCTTTTTACAAAAAAACATTTTGGCGATTCCGAACAGTTTCTAATTTATGAAGTCATTGATAACAGACTCGAACATAGAAGTGTGATATTGAACGATTTTAGTGCTTTTGACGAATCACAGGAACATGGTTCTAAGAAAAAAGCCAAAGCGATAACCAACTTCTTAAAAGAAAAAGAAGTGAATGTATTGGTATCTATGCAATTTGGCAAAAATATCAAAAGGATAAATGAACACTTTATTCCTATTGTTATTTATTCTGAAAACACTCAAGATGCGATTGATGCGCTAAACAAACATTTGCATTGGATTAGGGATGAATGGGGCGAAAAACAGGAAGATTACAAGCTTTTTACCATAAAATCAGGGATATTAAAATCAGTAATTAAAAAATAAATGAAGACTTTTTTAGAGTGTTTACCCTGTATGATGCAGCAGGCTTTGCGGGCAGGACGAATGTCGAGCAAGGACGATATGGTCGTAAAAACTATCCTTGATGAGGTTGGTGGCATGATTAAAGAAATTCCGATGTATAGTACACCGGCAGAATCCGGTGCTTTAGTTTATCAGCGGATTAGGGAAATAACGGGCGTGGTGGATCCTTATCTAAAAATAAAAAAAGAAAGTATCAAACAAGCACAAGCTTTGTATCCAGAATTAAAGCAAGAAGTGAAAAAATCTACAAATCCCTTATTGACAGCTATAAGGGTAGCTATTGCCGGTAATGTAATTGATTTTGGCATGAGCAAAAAATTCAGTTTGGTCGAAGATGTGCAACGTATTTTAAAACAAGACTTTGCTTTGTTGAATTTTGATGAATTTCAAAAAAGTTTGGAATCCGCTCAAAATATTTTGTATCTAGGCGATAATGCCGGCGAATCTGTTTTCGATAAAATATTGATTGAGGAAATGGGCAAACCGGTTACTTATGTTGTACGGGAAATCCCGGTAATAAACGATGTGGTTTATCAGGATGCTGTCGATTCCGGTTTAGATGAAGTGGCCGGGATAATTTCGTCGGGTACCACCGCACCGGGCACTATATTGCATTTATGTACCGATGAATTTAACCAGCGTTTTAATAAAGCAGACATGATTATAAGCAAAGGGCAGGGAAATTACGAAGGGCTTTCAAATGTTGCCCGCTCTGTATTCTTTTTATTGAAGGCAAAATGTCCGGTTATTGCACAGGATATTGGCGTAAAAGAAGACGATATTGTTTTGCAATTTAAACCAAATCAGGGAAAATATGGTTCGGAGTACTTATTTTACCAGAATTTAACGATAGTATAAAGGAATTAGAGTTGCTAAAAGAAGCGTTTTTAAAATTAACCCTGATAAAATTAAAACAAGCATAATGGTTATAAAAAGCCCGACAGGGCGGCCTATTGTAAACCCGTTGCGATAGCTGTGGGTTATTGCGTGTATAAAAACAAGTTCTTTGTGGTAAAAAACATCACCCAAACCTACTAATCTTTTCCAAAGCTTCGAAATCCTTAATTTCTATAATACCATTTTTATCGCTAATAACCCCTTGTTTTTCTAATTCCTTGATGGTGCGTACGGCGCTCATGGTTGACATGGCCGTAAAATTGGCCAACTCGTTTCGGCTCAATATCATTTCAAAAACGGGGCTGTCAAAAATATGGCGCGATAAGTATAAAAACGCGCTGGCAATACGGCCGTTTAGCTGTTTGTGGGTAAGGTTGTACATTTGGTTGTATGCATGTATGGTGCTTTTGTGCGATCGGCGTAATATCCCCAAGGCAAATTCGCTGTTTTGACTAATCATTTTTTTTATGTCAGCTACTTCAAACAGGCATAATTCCGCAGGAACCAAGGCAGCTATACTGTATTGGTATGTATTGCTTTCAAATAGAGAGGACAGCCCGATTAGTTGGTTTGGGCCAAAAATATTTATAATCAAATCTTTATTTTCAAAATCCGATTCTATATAGAGCTTTAAATAACCTTGTCGGATAAAAATAATATGGGATGAGAAAGAGCCTTGTTTCGCAACAATTTCTTTTTTCCCATATTTGAGGTGTACTTTATTTCTTGTAATCTTATCAAGTTCTTCTTCTGATAGATTTTTAAAGCAATCGGCTATGGTTGAACAATTTTCACAATTTGGATCAATTTTATTTTTATTCATCGTCAATGGCAACAACAATAATGGTTTATTGCATTATTATTTAAAACTATAACACATGCTGTGCGACATGAAACATATAGACTTAAGTCTATAAATGTATGCAGCAATCTATATTAAACTACAAATATATCTAATCTATAGTTCTTAGAAAAATTAAATATGAGCTTTTACTTTTGTACCCACAGATTTAAAGGACAAATTACATGAAGAATATAAGTATTACATTTCTAATTTTAATGACTGTTTGGGTTTTGCTGAATAATACTTTTCAGCCAAATATTCTAATACCCGGTGCAATTATATCATTGCTTATCAGTTCGTTTGTGTGTCGCCGATGCGATATATTTGCCGAAATGAAATTTACACCAAAAGCAATTGCCTACACTTTTATTTTTCTTGGGGTATTTTTTATTGAACTGATAAAGTCGAATATGGATGTTACCCGAAGGGTACTTAGCCCGTCTTTACCTATTAATCCGGGTATTGTTGAAGTAAAAACAAGTCTTAAATCAAAGTTTGCCCGTATGCTTTTGGCTAATTCAATTACGCTTACGCCGGGTACCTTAACGGTTGAAGTAAAAGACGAATCGTTTTTTATCCACTGGATCGATGTTCAGAGCGATGATATCGATGCAGCAAGTAACAAGATTGTAAAGAAATTTGAAAAATATTTGGAGGTTATTTATGGTTAATACAATACTTACCATCGCATTGGCTGTCATTATTTTAAGTATAGCCATCACCATGATTCGTTTCGCATTGGGACGGACAGTTATCGACAGGGTTGTCGCTTTTGATATGATGACGATCGCATCGATTGCCATGATTGGTATTTTGGCTCAATTGGCCGGAAGAATTATTTATTTGGATATAGCTATTGTTTATGGGCTTCTTAGCTTTTTAACGGTAATTATTATAGCTAAATATTTCGAAAAGAGTTTATAGCAGCATGGAAAATAAAATTTGCCACTAAATAATTGTAGTAAAAATACTGTAAGAAATTACCCCCAAAGGGGTAAAATCATTAGCACAGGGTTTTAACCCTGTGTAAATTAGAGTGTAAGGCAAAGGTTTTGGCAAGATTTTTTGCAGTTTTTGCAAAAATCATGACAAAACATATAAGGGCAAATAAATAGTTAATGTATTACAATAATTACAAAAGCTAAAAAAACAAGAAAACATGGATATAGCAGGAGCAATAATAACACTAATGGGGTCTTTTGTATTACTAATCGCTTCTATTGGATTAGTAAGAATGCCTGATGTATATAATCGTTTACAGGTTGGTACAAAAGCCACAACGCTTGGTACAATACTTAGTTTAATAGGCTTGGCATTTATTATGCCTTCTTGGTCGGGCAAATTGATTTTGCTTATTTTCTTTATCATGATGACCAACCCTGTATCGTCACATGTTTTGGCGAGGGCTGCCTACTTTATCAAAATTCCGTTTACTAGTCGTACAGTAGTTGATAAACTAAAAGTGAGCAAAACCGTATTAAAAGTTGAAAAAGAAGGTAAATAAACAAAAGATATTAAACAATGAGTTATTTGATTATAAGTATTTTATTAGGTGTTGTTATTTTAGGTATGGCCGGTATGGCAATTTACCATAACAATATTGTAGTGGCAATAATTGCAGCAGGGGCATTAGGCTTGTTTGCATCTGTATTGTATTTACTGCTTGCAGCACCAGATGTGGCTATGACCGAAGCTGCTATTGGTAGTGGTCTTTCAACCATTATCTTTTTTTACGTTTTGAACAGGATAAGGACAACAGACGAACAAGAAGAAGAAAAGTAGTTAATAATTATTGTAATGTTTGAGTGAAGACACTTATAGATAGTGTAAACTTGAATTTTTATAGTCAATACCAAATAATATATTCAATTGCTAACAATTGAAAAATAGATTAAACGACATAGTATGAGGAACTTTTTTATAATTATAATAATTGTCGCTTTTGGAATAATGCTTTATCCATTGTATGATAGTTTTTCAGGTAACGAAGAACTTTCTGATTTAGCAAACTATTATGCGCAGAAAGAAAACGTGGAAAAAGTAAATTCGGCAAACTTGGTTACAGCGGTTGTTGTTACTTATAGGGGCTTGGATACACTTGGCGAGGTAACCATTTTATTTCTTACAGCTGCAATTATCGCTTTTTTCTTAAAAAAACAGTCTGAAACACGGAATTTACGCAGAAATAGCGAAGTTTTTAAAACGGCGGCAAAAGTACTTATCCCGATTATTATATTGTTAGGCGTGT
>CAYQPP010000147.1:0-1854 GCA_964419235.1 uncultured Bacteroidales bacterium | reverse complement strand
CATTTAAGTCCGGGTGGAGGTTTCCAGGGCGGTGCAGTAATAGCTTCGGCAGTTATTCTTATGCTTTTGGCTTTCCCGAACATGCCTTTCAATAGCAAATTGTTTGGTTTTACCGAAAGTATTTCGGGTTTGGTATTCGTTGGCTTGGCAGCTTTGGGCGCATTAATCGGTTCAGGTTATCTCGACAATGCGATTCTGCCGCTTGGTACTTTTGGCGAATTATTGAGTGCAGGGGCAATACCGGTAATTTATTCATTTGTGGGATTAAAGGTAGGCTCGGAATTATCGAACATCCTTAATGAGTTTCAGTCGGCACAATCAGATAGTTAAGTAGAAACATAAATAATAGTACTGAATTATAAAGTCAAATCGATTAATCGGAAATCGACAATCTAAAATCGTTTGATTCTTTTTATTAATGATTGTCTGATGGACGAGCATTCGATTGACGAATAAGGAATCAATACTAAATAAAATATATATTAATGGAATACGTAGCATTAGCAACAGGTTTTTTAGTCATCATTGCCGGATTATGGGCTATTATGACGCGTAAAAATATTATCAGGATTATCATTGGCTTCAGTATTTTCGATACGGGAACACATATTGTCATCGTGGCATTGTCGTATGTTAAAGGTCGTACAGCCCCAATTTTAGACAGTGCCGTAAGTGTAGACGATGCGGTAAATAAAATTGTTGACCCTGTCCCCCAGGCATTGGTACTAACAGCTATTGTTATTGGCTTAGGGGTAACAGCGTTAATGTTGGCTTATGCTATGAAATTGCACAATGAAAAACGCAGTTTAGATGTTAAAAGTTTCAGCGACCTGAAATGGTAAAATTTAATACAGTCTGGTAAAGGCTGAAAGCCTTAAGGCAAAAACACGGGGCAACGCCCTGTGAATATGATTAATACGAAACATAGCCCTGAAAGGGCGGCAGCTATATTTATAAACAAGAAAAGCTTTGTGGCTTTGCGAGAGCCAAAAAGAAAAATAACAATTTAAAACTAAGATAGATGATTTCACCCATTCACATAATAACCATTGGACTTGGTGGTGCTTTTGCCCTGGGCTTTGTCAATAAAAAAGCAAAGAGTCTTGCAGCAATAATAATGCTTGTTGCAATTGCTTTTATGGGCGTTATTTCAAGCTCGTGGCTTTTTCAGTTATTAAATGGTGCCGAAGCACAGCAAATTTTTACTGCTGGTTTTAAACCACCTTATTCTATCAACTTGTTGATGGGCCTAAACGAAGCCTTTTTAACTACGATGATTAATCTTGTTGGTTTGCTTGGAGGCTTGTATTTATTCTCTACCCTTAAAAAAACGGGTTCACATGCAATCATGGTGTTTTTGGTCTTTATCATGGGGCTTAATGTAATTATAATGACCCGTGATGCTTTTAACCTTTTCGTATTTATGGAGGTGGTTAGTATTGCTACTGCCGGTTTGATTATTTTTACGGAAAACGGCAAATCGATGCAAGCCGGTTTTAAATACATGATGGCGACTGGTATTGTTGCGGGGATTTTCTTATTGGGGGTTGTTTTTGCCTATTATTTTACCGGAAGTTTAAATATTGACGATATAGCCGCAGCTAATCTTACGAGCCTAAAAGGCGGTTCGGTAGCTGTTTTAATGATTTTGGTCGCTTTAGTGCTCGAATTGAAACCTTTTCCGGCCAATGGTTGGGCTTTAGATGTTTACGAAGCTTCTAACCCAGGTGTAGCCGCTTTGCTTTCCGCAGCTTCGGCAACAGCCTTATACTACGTATTATATAAAGTTTTAGCTATTGCCGATGCGCAATGGTACAACATAATAGCCATTGCGGGTATGATAACCTTTGTGGG
>CAYQPP010000146.1:0-8984 GCA_964419235.1 uncultured Bacteroidales bacterium | reverse complement strand
TGCATGACCGCTTTAAATCGGAATGGGTGTCCGCTTTGCTCCGGATTTTGCAACCACTTCAATTTTATCACAACTTGAATGATTGGAGTTGTGCAGTTGGCTAATATTCTTATATGTGTTGTTATATAGTATAATTGTCGTGTCCTAAAAAACAAACCCCATCACCTACCTACACCCTTCAATGAAAAACTTTTCCCGAATAAGGAATTGTGCGATAAAACTAAGATTTGGAATACATATATAATAATGAGCAGTTATTTTTTAATTTGCAAGAACACCATATTTAAAATTTAAGCAGTTTTATATGCGAAAAATGCTTAAATTTTTCACAATAATTAATTTTGCACTCTATATTTTTTTAAACAGAGGCTTGTTAATAATTCTAAATGCTGCATTACACCTAAAAAAGGAGCTTTTTTATCTAAAAATAAAAAATAATTCATTGACATGTTGAATTAAAAAAAAACTTTTTTACCTTTGCGAACCGATTTTGTGGAGTAAAATGTAATATAATAAAATAATATGCCAACGATATCACAATTAGTAAGAAAGGGAAGAACCGATCTTAAGAAGAAAAGTAAAGCTCCGGCTTTAGATTCATGTCCGCAGAGACGCGGGGTATGCACACGTGTATATACCACTACACCAAGGAAACCAAACTCGGCAATGAGAAAAGTTGCAAGGGTTCGTTTAACAAATGGAAAAGAGGTAAACTCATACATTCCGGGTGAAGGGCATAACCTGCAAGAGCACTCGATAGTATTAATACGTGGTGGTAGGGTAAAAGACCTTCCGGGTGTACGCTACCATATTGTACGTGGAGCTTTAGATACTTCAGGAGTTGAAGGTCGCACACAGCGTCGTTCAAAGTATGGTACAAAAAAACCTAAGAAATAACAGAAATTATACCGAACAAAAATGAGAAAATCAAAACCAAAAAAACGGATAATACTACCCGATCCAAAATTTCAGGATGTATTGGTAACCCGTTTTGTGAACGATTTAATGGTTGATGGCAAAAAAAATGCATCATATCAAATTTTTTATGAAGCATTAGAGATAGTTGGCACCAAGTTAAAAGACGTTGAACTTTCACCACTTGATATTTGGAAAAAAGGATTACAAAACGTAACGCCTCAGGTTGAGGTTCGCAGCCGCCGTGTTGGTGGAGCTACATTCCAAGTTCCTCAAGAGATTCGCGACTCACGAAAAGTATCAATCAGCATTAAAAGCATGATTGCTGCCGCTCGTAAACGTAGCGGACGTGGAATGTCGGAAAAACTCGGTGCTGAAATAGTAGCCGCTTATAATGAAGAAGGTGCTGCTTTTAAAAAGAAAGAAGAAACCCACCGTATGGCAGAAGCTAATAAAGCATTCTCGCATTTCAGGTTCTAAAAACAATAGGGAGATTTAAAAGAAGATGGCAAGAGATTTAAAATTTACCAGGAATATAGGGATAATGGCTCATATTGATGCAGGTAAAACTACAACAACCGAGCGTATCCTGTTTTATACCGGGTTAACCCATCGTATTGGAGAAGTTCACGATGGTGCTGCTACTATGGACTGGATGGTACAGGAGCAGGAGAGGGGTATTACAATTACCTCGGCAGCAACTACATGTTTTTGGAAATACCAAGATTCAGAACATAAAATTAATATTATTGACACACCGGGGCACGTTGACTTTACCGTTGAGGTAGAACGCTCGTTACGTGTGTTAGATGGTGCCGTTGCAGTTTATTGTGCAGTTGGAGGTGTTGAGCCACAGTCTGAGACCGTATGGCGCCAAGCCGACAAATATAAGGTTCCACGCATCGCTTTTGTTAACAAAATGGATCGCGTTGGTGCCGATTTTTATTCAGTGGTTTCTCAAATTAGGGAGCGTTTAAATGCCAACCCAATGCCAATCCAAATTCCAATCGGTGCCGAAGCCGATTTTAAAGGGGTTGTAGATTTAATTGAGAATAAAGCTATAGTTTGGCACGACGACGAAGAGATGGGAGCACGCTATGAGTATGTGCCAATTCCCGACGATATGGTTGACACAGTAGCAGAGTGGAGAGAGAAATTGATTGAATCTGTTGCCGAATTAGACGACACCTTATTAGAAAGATATTTTGAAGACCCCGATTCAATAACCGACGAAGAGATGCGCACGGTTATACGTAAAGCCACCGTCGATCAGGTAATAGTACCTGTTATGTGCGGCTCGGCATTTAAAAACAAAGGGGTTCAACGTTTATTAGATGCGGTAGTGGCATACTTGCCAAGCCCGTTAGATATTGATTCTGTTAAGGGTATTAACCCAAGGACAGATAAAGAAGAGATTCGTGCAGTTGATTCATCAGAACCATTTGCCGCATTAGCATTTAAAATAGCTACCGACCCATTCGTTGGACGTTTGGCATTTATGCGAGTGTATAGCGGTAAACTACAAGCAGGCTCAACTGTTTATAATGTGCGCACAGGCAAAAAAGAGCGTATATCGCGCCTTTACCAGATGCACGCAAACAAGCAAAACCCAATTGATGTTATTGAGGCAGGCGACATTTGTGCAGCAGTAGGATTTAAAAATATCAGAACAGGCGACACGCTATGTGACAGCTCAAATCTAATTACCTTGGAGAGTATGACTTTCCCCGACCCGGTAATTAGTGTTGCAATTGAGCCAAAAACACAAAAAGAGGTTGACAAGTTAGATATAGCCCTCGGTAAATTAGCCGAAGAGGATCCAACATTTCAATTAAAAACCGACGAAAATTCAGGCCAAACTATTATTAGTGGTATGGGTGAGCTACACCTCGAGATTTTAATCGACAGGTTAAAGCGCGAATTTAAAGTTGAAGTAACCGAAGGCAAACCGCAGGTTGCTTATAAAGAGGCAATCACAAAAACAGTTGAACATCGCGAAACATTCAAGAAACAGACCGGTGGACGAGGTAAATTTGCCGACATACAAGTAAGGGTTTCTCCTGCTGACAAAGGCGAAACAGGATTACAATTTATAAATTCAATAAAAGGGGGAAATATCCCAAAAGAGTATATCCCATCAGTTGAAAAAGGATTCAAAGAGGGAATGAAAAACGGGCCCCTTGCAGGGTTTGGCGTCGATAGCTTAAAAGTAGAGTTGTTTGATGGTTCGTTCCACCCCGTTGATTCCGATCAGCTTTCATTTGAAATAGCAGGGCGACAAGCATTTAAAAATGCAGCAGCAAAAGCAAAACCAATACTTATGGAGCCGATAATGGCAGCCGAAGTAGTTACACCCGAAGAGTACATGGGCGATGTAATTGGCGACTTTAACAAACGCCGTGGGCAAGTTGAAGGAATGGAAGCAAAAGCAGGAGCACGAGTAATAAAGGCAAAAGTGCCGTTAGCCGAAAAATTTGGCTACGTAACAGTGCTCAGGACAATTACATCGGGCAGGGCAACATCATCAATGGAGTTTTCGCACTATGCCGAAGTTCCTAAAGGAATTGCTGCCGAAGTATTGAAAGAGGTAAAAGGTAGAACAGAATTATTATAAAGATAGATTTAAAATGAGCCAAAAGATTAGAATTAAGCTAAAGTCTTACGACCATAATCTTGTAGATAAATCTGCAGAAAAAATCGTAAAGACTGTAAAAACTACAGGGGCTGTGGTAAGCGGACCAATCCCACTTCCTACCCACCGAAGGGTTTTTACCGTATTGCGTTCAACTTTTGTAAACAAAAAGTCGCGCGAGCAATTTGAATTATCTTCTTACAAAAGATTATTAGACATCTATAGTTCAACAGCTAAAACTATTGATGCCTTAATGAAACTTGAACTACCAAGTGGTGTTGAAGTAGAAATTAAAGTTTGATAAAACTAATTAAAAAGAGATGGCTGGATTAATAGGAAAAAAAGTTGGAATGACATCGATTTTTAGTGCCGAGGGGAAAAATATCCCATGCACTGTTATCGAAGCAGGACCTTGTGTTGTTACACAAGTAAAAACCGTTGAAAAAGATGGTTACAGCGCTATCCAATTGGGTTTTGAAGACAAAAAAGAGAAAAGGTCGAACAAAGCGCAAATTGGACATTACAAGAAAGCCGGCACATTACCAAAACGTAAAGTGGCCGAGTTTTCTGAGTTTAAAGAAGATTACAAAATAGGTGATGTTCTTAATGTTGAATTATTTAATGACGATACATGGCTTGACATAAGCGGAGTATCAAAAGGAAAAGGCTTTCAGGGTGTTGTAAAACGCTATGGATTTGCCGGCGTAAACGATGCTACCCATGGTCAGCATAATCGTAACAGAGCTCCGGGTTCATTAGGTGCTTCATCGTATCCTTCACGAGTATTTAAAGGAATGCGTATGGCAGGCCGTACAGGAGGCGACAAGGTTAAAATCTTAAGCCTTCGAGTAATAAAGATTATTCCCGAAAGCAATTTATTGTTAGTAAAAGGATCAGTTCCCGGTCCAAAAGGTGGATACTTAATAATTGAGAAGTAATGGAATTAGCAGTATTAAATCAAGCAGGTAAAGATACCGGCAAAAAGGTAAAATTAAACGATTCCATCTTTGCTGTGGAGCCAAGCGATCATGCTATTTATCTTGACGTAAAGCAATATCTTGCTAATCAACGTCATGGAAACCACAAATCGAAAGAGCGTGGTGAGATTGTTGGTAGCACACGAAAAATCAAAAAGCAAAAAGGAACCGGTACCGCAAGAGCAGGAAGCATAAAATCTCCAATATTTAGAGGTGGAGGCCGTGCTTTCGGGCCAAGAGTACGCGACTATTCGTTTAAGTTGAACAAAAAACTTAAGCAAGTAGCTCGTAAATCGGCTTTAACATATAAAGCAAAAGACAATAAAATTTTAATTGTTGAAGATTTTAGTTTAGAAGCAGTAAAAACAAAAGAGTATGCTTCATTTTTGAACAATCTTAAAATCAACAATAAAAAATCATTGTTAATCCTATCAGACACAAATAAAAACATATATTTGTCGTCGCGAAATTTAAAAGGTGCTGAGGTAGTAACAGCTGATATGCTTAACACATATCAAATAATGAGAGCCTCATCAATCGTAATTACTGAAAATTCAGTTGGTTTAATTGAATCTTTATTAGGATAATAACAGGAGGAGATATGGATATTATATTAAAACCAATTATAACAGAAAAGATGACTGCCCAAGCAGAGAAGATGAACCGTTATGGCTTTATGGTTGACCGTAGGGCTAATAAAATTCAGATTCGTAAAGCAGTCGAAGATCTTTATGGAGTAAAAGTAAGCAATGTAAACACATTGCGTTACGGAGGAAAACTTAAATCAAGATATACAAAAACCGGTTTTGTACAAGGAAAAACAAACGCCTATAAAAAAGCGATTATAACCTTGAACGATGGTGAAGTTATCGATTTTTATAGTAATATATAGAGACAGAGAAAATAGAAAATGGCTGCAAGAAAAATGAAACCCGTTACACCGGGTCAGCGACACAAAGTGGTAAGTAATTTTGAAACAGTTACCGCTAAAACGCCTGAAAAATCATTGTTACGTCCTATGAAGAGCTCCGGAGGAAGAAATAAATCCGGAAAAATGACAATGAGGTATATAGGTGGTGGACACAAAAAACGCTATCGCGTTATTGACTTTAAAAGGGATAAAGATGGAATTCAAGGTACCGTTAAAACCATTGAATACGATCCTAACCGTAGTGCACGAATTGCACTTGTTTTTTATGCCGATGGTGAAAAAAGGTATATTTTAGCCCCAAACGGGTTAGAAGTTGGACACTTAATCAATTCAGGAAAAGGAGTTGCTCCTGAAGTAGGCAATTCACTTTATTTGTCTGAGATACCTCTTGGAACTATCATTCATAATATTGAATTGCGCCCTAATGGAGGCGGAGTATTAGCACGCAGCGCCGGAACGTTTGCACAGCTTACTTCGCGCGAAGGCAAATACGCAACCGTAAAATTACCCTCAGGAGAAATCCGCATGGTTTTGGTAACATGCAAAGCCACAATCGGAGCTGTAGGTAATTCCGACCACGGACTCGAAAGATCGGGTAAGGCCGGTAGGTCGCGTTGGTTAGGCCGCCGCCCACGTGTACGTGGCGTTGCAATGAACCCTGTTGATCACCCAATGGGTGGTGGAGAAGGCCGTGCATCAGGTGGACATCCACGTTCGCGCAAAGGTTTACCTGCTAAGGGATATAGAACTCGTGCCCCTAAAAAGGCATCGAGCAAGTTTATTATTGAAAGAAGGAAAAAATAAAATAAGTAGATATGAGTCGTTCATTAAAAAAAGGCCCATTTATTCATTATAAACTCGAGAAAAGAGTTCTTGAGATGAATGAATCAGGTAAAAAAAATGTAATTAAAACCTGGGCAAGGGCTTCGATGATATCTCCAGATTTTGTTGGGCATACTATCGCTGTACATAACGGAAACCGTTTTATACCAGTATATATCACTGAAAATATGGTTGGTCATAAACTTGGCGAATTTGCCCCAACCCGTCAATTCAGGGGTCATGGAGGAAAGAAAAAATAATAATTTTAATCTGATGTAAAATGGGTGTAAGAAAAAGAAATAGAGCCAATCAGTTAAAAGAGGAGAAGAAAAAGATGAGCTTTGCAGTTTTGAGGAACTGCCCAACATCACCACGCAAAATGCGCCTTGTGGCCGACCTTGTACGTGGCAGTGAGGTAAACAAAGCACTTAACGTTCTCCATTATAGTCCTAAAGAAGCTGCAGGCAGGCTCGAAAAATTGTTACTTTCGGCAATTGCCAACTGGCAGCAAAAAAATGAAGGTGTCCGTATTGAGGAATCTGATTTATATGTGAAAGAAATACAAGTGGATTCAGCACGTCAACTTAAACGTTTACGTCCTGCACCACAAGGTAGAGCTCACCGTATCAGGAAAAGATCAAACCACGTCACCTTAGTTGTTGATAGCCGTAATAGTGAAAATAACGAAAATAACGAATAGATGGGACAGAAATGTAATCCAATAGGAAATAGATTAGGTATCATTAAAGGTTGGGACTCTAACTGGTTTGGTGGTAGCAACTATTCTGACAAATTAGTAGAAGACGATAAGATAAGAAAATATCTATATGCTCGTTTAGTTAAAGCAAGCGTTTCAAAAATAATAATTGAACGCACGCTTAAATTAATAACCATAACGGTTAACACCGCACGCCCCGGCATCATTATTGGTAAAGGCGGCCAAGAGGTTGACAAGCTAAAAGAAGAGTTGAAGAAAATTACCAAAAAGGAGGTTCAAATAAACATATTTGAAATAAAGAGGCCGGAACTCGATGCCTACCTTGTTGGTACAAACATCGCCCGCCAGCTTGAAGGGCGAATCTCTTATCGTAGAGCTGTAAAAATGTCATTAGCAGCATCAATGAGGATGGGGGCTGAAGGTATCAAAGTTCAGATATCAGGTCGTTTAGGTGGAGCCGAAATGGCTCGTGCAGAAATCTATAAAGATGGACGCATTCCGTTACACACCCTAAGAGCCGATATTGACTATGCTCAGGTTGAAGCTTTGACAAAAGTTGGACTGCTCGGTATAAAAGTTTGGATATGTAAAGGCGAAATTTATGGAAAACGCGACCTTTCGCCAAACATTGCAGCCGCAGCAAACCAGAAAAAAGGATTTAAGAAACGTAAGAATAATCGATAAAACTGATTAAGAATGTTACAGCCAAAGAAAACCAAATTCCGCAGGATGCAAAAAGGGCGGATGAAAGGAAATGCTCAGCGGGGTAACCAGTTAGCTTTTGGTTCGTTTGGAATCAAAGCGTTAGAAGAGAGCTGGATTACAGGGCGGCAGATTGAAGCAGCCCGTCAAGCTGTGACGCGTTACATGAAACGTGAAGGACAAATATGGATACGTATCTTTCCCGATAAGCCCATTACAAAAAAACCTGCAGAGGTTCGTATGGGTAAAGGTAAAGGTGCCCCTGAAGGATTTGTGGCTACCGTTTCGCCTGGTCGTATAATTATTGAAGCCGAGGGTGTGTCGTTCGAGGTTGCTAAAGAAGCACTTCGTCTTGCAGCTCAAAAACTTCCGATTAAGACCAAATTTATGGTAAGAAGAGACTTTGTGGAAACTTCAAATTAAAGAGTAAATGAAAGCTTCGGAAATAAAAGAGTTGTCAACTCAAGAGATTCAAGAGAGGATTGATGATTATAAAAATGTGTTAATCCGCATGCGTTTAAATCACGCAGTTTCTCCGTTAGACAATCCTAATAAAATAGGTGAAAATAAAAGAGATATTGCCAGATTGAAAACAGAATTGAGGATGAGACTAATTAATGAGAACAAATAATTTTGGCGATGGAAAATAAAAGAAATCTTAGAAAAGAGCGTGTGGGTGTTGTCGTTAGCAATAAAATGGAGAAATCTATTATAATTGCCGTAAAACGAAAAGTAAAACACCCAATATACGGCAAATTCGTCAATAAGACTAGCAAATTGCATGCGCACGATGAAGAAAACACATGCAACATTGGTGATACTGTTAGAGTAATGGAAACACGACCTCTCAGTAAAACAAAAAGTTGGAGATTAGTTGAAATTATTGAAAGAGTTAAGTAACCATGATACAAACAGAAAGCAGATTAATAGTAGCTGATAACAGTGGTGCAAAAACTGTACTGTGTATCAACGTATTAGGAGGTAGTAAAAAAAGATACGCCTCACTCGGTGATAAAATTGTAGTAACAGTAAAAAGTGCCATGCCAAGCGGCGAAATTAAAAAAGGTACCGTAAGTAGAGCAGTAGTTGTTCGTACCAAAAAAGAGGTGCGCAGGGGCGACGGTTCATACATTCGGTTTGACGACAATGCATGTGTGTTATTAAATAGTACTGGTGAAATTCGTGGAACCCGTATTTTTGGACCGGTTGCTCGTGAACTTCGTGATAGTTACATGAAAATAGTTTCACTTGCTCCCGAAGTATTATAATCTGTAAAGACAAACGGAA
>CAYQPP010000145.1:5152-8986 GCA_964419235.1 uncultured Bacteroidales bacterium | reverse complement strand
TTTTATTAAAATAATGATGCCTTTAAGGCAATTAGCTCAGTTGGTTCAGAGCATCTCGATTTTTCATCGGGAGGGTCAGTGATTCGAATCCCTCATCGCCCACAAAAAACAGGAGCTGCCTAATGGTGGCTTTTTTTATTTTAAATGGCTACATTCTATATTTTATATTCAAAGAATCTTGATGCTTATTATGTGGGGCATACCACAATGTTGGTTGAAGAACGGTTGTCGCGTCATTTATCAAATCATAAAGGTTATACAGCAAAATCAAAAGATTGGATTATTGTATATGTAGAAAGATTTCCTACAAAATCGGAAGCCTATGCGAGAGAACGTAAAGTTAAGAACTGGAAAAGCAGAAAAAAAATTGAGATGTTAATAAATATAAAAGGAGATAGTTAGTGTATATTCATGATTTTATCTTACGTTCGATATATTTGTCTTTTGCTTATATATAATCAAATCTATAATAGTTTTGTAAGCATCGAATATTTGTCTGTTATAAAATATCCCCATTTAGTTTTTTATTATTGTCAATCCTTAACTAAACAACATTGATTTAAGAGTAATTTTTTTGCCTACCAAAGTTTTTCGGGGTATTTTCCTTCGTCAATAAGCATTTGTAGTTTTTTAACGGCAACAGGCCTGTCCTCTTTATAGGTTACCCCAAACCAGCTTGCATCCGATTTCAGCACCTTAGTTTTTATTTTGCCCTCCTTCATTAAATCGTCAACAACAAAAGGTATATAAATTTCGGCTTTTAAATTGTCGGCATCCTCTTTTAAAAAAGCGGTAAATTTCTCCTCTAAATAGTTGAACAGTCCGGGTGTAAACCCCCAAAAATTCATCGAAACCACATCGTCTTCTTTTAAAGGGTGTTTTTTGCCGTTATCCTCGTAGCTTATTTTTCCGTTTTCTTTTAATATGCTTGTGCGCTCGTTTATCTGTTGCAAATAGCCATCGGCATCGGTTTTACAGACGCCCCGCGATACCGTGCCAAAATCAGATAGTGTATTGCCCAATTGGTATCCGCACATTGCATACTCTTTATCGTTAATTTGGTTTGTTAAAAACCTTGATAGTTCCACATAGGCCTCGGCGCCATAAAAGTCGTCGGCATTAATAACGGCAAAAGGCTCGTTTACCACATTTTTTGCCACCAAAATTGCATGCCCCGTGCCCCACGGCTTTACTCGCTCTGTATTATAGCTTAACCCGTCGGGTATATTATCTAACTCCTGAAAAACTAACTCCACATCAATTTTGCCCGATAGTTTTTTTACAAATATCTCGCGAAAATCTTTTTCAAAGCTTTTGCGTATCACAAAAACAACCTTTCCAAAGCCTGCCCTAATGGCATCAAATACCGAGTAATCCATAATGGTTTCGCCCGACGGACCTAAATTATCTAATTGTTTTAACCCTCCATAACGGCTGCCCATGCCTGCTGCAAGTACTATAAGTGTTGGTTTCATATTAAAATATTAAATAGTTAATTTTAAGCTGTTATTCGGTTTGTTTCGCTTTAGCGGATTATTATTTGTAACTTTAATAACAACTATATAAAACATAAAGTGCAAAAATATAATTTCAATTGAAATATTTACGGTTTATATACTAAATGTTTGTTGGCACAAGTTTATTTGTAAATCGGCGTCTATCATTATATAAAATATATTTTACGGCAAAATTTTGATAAAAGAGTTAAAAAATAGAAGCGAATCGGCATTTAGGCAGTTGGTTGAAGACCATAAAAACCGTGTAATCAATACATGTTTTGGTTTTACCCACAACCGTGCCGATGCCGAGGATATTGCCCAAGATGTTTTTGTTGAGGTGTTTGAATCAATTAACAGGTTTAATGAAGATTCGTCAATAGCTACATGGATTTATAGAATTGCTGTAAACAAATCGTTGGATTTTATTCGTAAATCAAAAAGAAAAAAACGGTGGTCGGAGCTTACCCGTATCGACTTGGAACAAAAAGATGAAACAGACCATTGGTTTATGAATAGTGATACTCCGCAAATTTCGTTAGAGCAAAAAGAGAGGATTCAGGTTTTGAATAACGCTATTGACACCTTGCCTAAAAACCAAAAAGCGGCATTTACGCTTCATAAATACGAGGATTTAAGTTATAATGAAATTGCCGAGGTGCTGGAAACATCGGTATCATCGGTTGAGTCGTTAATGCACAGGGCAAAAAATAATCTGAAAAAAAGGCTGAAAAGTTATTATTTGTCAGATAAAAATTGAACAGCCGCAAGTTTTTTAAACTAAACACGTCAAACCAATTATAAAGCAATAAAATGAGCAAAAGTAAAAACATACAATCAGAGGTTGAAAAAACGCTAAACAGTCTTGATAATTGGAAAAAAATCGAGGCCGATCCCTATTTTTACACGAGGCTTTCGGTTAGGCTTGAAAACAGGGCACAACCAAAACTTTTTAGCTGGTTTTTTGATTCACCCATTTTACGCCCTGCGCTAATTGCCATAGCTTTGTTGATTAATGTGTTAAGTGTAAGTTATCTCTTAAGTTCAAATAATAATGTTGCTAAATCAACTGATTTTGCCAACCTGTTTACCGAAGAGTATATGTTAGACCAATCAACAGAGACGTATTTAGACCTTAACAACGAATAATTATGAATGGAGCAAAATCAAATAGGTTTTTATTGTGGATGGCAATACTATTGCTATCGGGTAACCTTATTATTCTCTCTTTAATGTGGTTTAAAGAGCCAATAAATAATGTGCACCATCCTATAAAAGAGATGATTAACCGTCAAAACCGCAATAATTTCGAATGTAGGTTTGCCGACGAGCTTAAACTTAACCCGCAGCAAACCGCAAAGTATCATAAATTAATGAAGCAGCATATGGCAAGCATGAAAGTACTGCGCGATAGTATAAGGCAAAAAAAGTGGTTGATACACCAAGAGCTGGTAAAAGAAAATTCAGATATAAACTATATAAACGAACTTTCAGATTCGATAGGGCAGCTAAATGCCGAGTTTGAGAAGCTTAATTATAGCCACTTTTTCGAGCTGAAAAATGAGCTTAGCAATGAACAGTTAGATAAATTTAGAGTGCTGTTAGAAAAGTTGCCTTATGGCCACAGGCATCATGATACAAGGGGAAGGCACAGAAATAGATAATAAATATCAATAAAATAATACTATTAAATTTTAAAAGGATTAATAATCCTTAATGGAGAAAGTATATCAAATAATAATACAAATTTATGTTAAACTTAAAATTTAAAATCATGAGAAATCTAAAAAGAAAAACGAGTTTGTTGGGTTTATTTTTAATAATTGCAATGGTAGTAACCGCCCAGCCTTATGGTCAAAATGGCTATCATAAGCAGGCAAACAGGAACAACGGTAATTATGGGCAAGGTTATGGTAATTCAAATCATTTTAATAGGATGGCCGAGTTCTTAAATTTAACCGATGAGCAACAAAAAAAAGTAACAACCATGAGGTTGGAGCACCAAAAAAAGATGTTGCCCATGAGAAACGAGTTAAATGAGAAAAAAGCCCGAATGAGGACACTATCAACTGCCGAGAGTGCCGATATGAAAGCAATAAACAGTCTTATTGATGAAATGGGCGTAATAAAAACCAAAATGGCTAAAGAGCGTGCTGCAAACCGTCAGGAGATGCGCAAGCTTTTAACCGATGAGCAGAGGGTAATGTTTGATTCTCATGCCGGTAAAAAAGGAATGAATGGCAGAGGCAAAGGTGCCGGATATGGCAACGGCCGATGTGGTAGATATTAAAGTGAGCTGATGTAAGCAAGTTTTGTTGCTTTTGTTAAACTAATATCA
>CAYQPP010000145.1:0-5052 GCA_964419235.1 uncultured Bacteroidales bacterium | reverse complement strand
TTTTTGCAGCTTTTGTGGCAAATACCCAAATATCCAAATGCCAATAAACAGGCCAATAATATCTGCCAGCCAATCAATAAAATCGCCATTGCGCTTGTAAATAAATTGTAATTGAATAAGCTCGATAATACCGCCATAGGCAATAGCCAATACGGGTAGCCACAAAGTATTAAATTTTGAAGGCTTTGCATATTTAATGGCCGACATTATTATGCCTAAGATAAAAAACATACCAAAATGCACCACTTTATCAAAATGCGGAATTGTTATGTGTACCTTCTTAAACTCGTCGGCAGGGGCAAAACATAAATATGCTATAACTAAGCTCCATACAAATAGCTTGATATACTTCATATAATTATTTTTATACTTTAATCAAATATAGTGATGTTATGATAATAACACCATGCTTTAACTTGGTGTATTTCGATATAATTCATTCATGTACCTAAATCCTCAATAAGTTTGCATAGCAAACTTATTGAGGAGCTGGGTGTTTTATGACTGTTTTATACACCCAAATAAATTTGGGTGCTAATCTAATGCATAATTGTTAATACATCACGATATATGATTAAGACATAATTATTTTTAATCTTTTTCACTTGTGCATTGTTTTGCTTTAATCATTACTGTATTTTAGCCGTAAAATTAATAAAATATGATAATTAAACAGGTTGTCGATTTTTTTGAAGGTATTGCGCCTGCATCTTTTCAAGAGGATTATGATAATGCAGGGTTGTTGGTGGGCAATAACAGCAACGAGGTTAAAGGTATTCTTATAACGCTTGATGTTACAGAGCAAGTTGTTCAGGAGGCAATAGAATTGGGTGCCAATTTAATTGTTGCCCACCACCCAATCGTATTTTCGGGGTTAAAGCGTTTTACCAATAATAATTATGTTGAGCGTACTGTAATAAAGGCTATTAAAAACGATATCGCAATTTTTGCGGCACACACAAATCTCGATAGTGTAATATATAATGGTGTAAATACCAAAATTTGTGAAAAAATAGGGTTGAAGAACCTTGAGATACTCTCGCCCGCAAAGGATAAACTTTGCAAATTGGTGGTTTTTGTCCCTGCCGATTACTCCGAAGTTGTGCGAAAAGCAATTTTTGATGCAGGCGCCGGAGTGATAGGAAATTATGATTCGTGCAGCTTTAACCAACAAGGTACGGGCACTTTCAGGGCAGGAGAGGGGGCAAACCCTTTTGTTGGCAACAAAGGCGAGCTTCACAAGGAGTCTGAAATAAAGATTGAGACAATTATACCTACGCATCTCACAAATAAAATTATTGGTGCTATGGCAAAAGCCCACCCTTACGAGGAGCCGGCATATGATATTTACCCGCTTAACAATAAATGGAAGCAGGTTGGAATGGGTATGGTAGGAGAATTGACTGTTGCCGAAGATGAAATTGATTTTTTAAAAAGAATAAAAAAAATATTTAATGCAGGTAGTGTTAGATATACGCAATTACAAAACAAAAAAGTGAAAAAAGTGGCTCTTTGCGGTGGGGCAGGAAGCTCTCTGCTAAAGGATGCTATTGGTGTGGGAGCCGATGTTTTTATTACCGGCGATTTTAAATACCATCAATTTTTTGATGCCGAAAACCGCATTGTTATTGCCGATATTGGACATTTTGAGAGCGAACAATATACAAAAGAGCTTTTTTATGAACTACTTACAAGAAAATTTTCTAATTTTGCAATTCATTTTACAAAAGTAAATACAAACCCGATTAAATATTTATAACAAAATGGCGGTTAAAACGAAAAAAGAAAAAAAATCTAAAGAGATAACAATGGAGCGCAAGCTAAAGTATCTTTATGATTTACAAGTTGTTGATACTGAAATTAATAAATTTGAAGTGCTTCGTGGCGAATTGCCCCTTGAAGTGCAGGACCTTGAAGATGAGCTTGCCGGATTAACCACCCGTATTGAAAACCTTGAGGTTGAATTGCAAGATATGGAGCAGGCAGTAGCCAATAAAAAGAATGAAATTGTTGAAGCTCAGGCATTAATAAAAAAATACGGCGATCAGCAAAACAACGTTAGGAATAATCGTGAATATGATTCTTTAAGTAAAGAGATTGAATTCCAAACATTGGAAATTAAATTGTGTGAAAAACGTATTCGTGAGTTTTCTGATGATATTGCCAAGAAAACCGAGATAGTAAATTCTTCAAAGCAAACACTTGAGGAGCGTACCGGTGATTTGAATCAGAAAAAGGGTGAGTTGGATTCTATTATCTCCGAAACCCAAATAGAGGAGGATAAATTGCAGAAAAAAATCAAGGAAATTGAGGCGCATGTTGACGAAAGATATCTGCAAGCGTATAAAAGAATTAAAAGCAATGCCCGTAACGGGTTAGCTGTTGTTACCGTACAGCGCGATGCTTGCGGTGGCTGTTTTAATAAAATACCGCCTCAGCGTCAGGTTGACATACGCGCACATAAACGCATTATAGTATGCGAGTATTGCGGCAGAATTTTAGTTGACGAAGCTTTAGGCGACTTATAAATTTTGCAATAAAATATTTATATAAAAAGGCTGCCGATTAATCGGCAGCCTTTTTTATTTGTTTTACGCACAATATTTATTCACTATATTGCCAATAAAAAAAGAGTGAAATTTTTTATTAAAATAAATATACTGATTTTTATATGCGCTGTAAACCAGCCATTGTTGGCACAATTTAATTATACCGAAAAAGCCCAACAGGCACATAATTCAATATTAAGTATTGATTTTGTCAAATTTGACACTATAAAACAGTATAAAACCGATGAGGATAAGGGAGTTTTTTATTGGCTCGGTGCTTACAAAAGTTTTATTGAATTTGAAACCACGTCAAGTATTATTGATGCCGATACCGTAATAAACCAAATAAACAATATGGTTTTATTAATTGAAGGTTTACCCCACAGCAGCCCATTTTACTATTATTGTAGTGCCGATTTACACCTTTTTTTGAGCTTCGTTTTTTTTGAACAAAACGAGCCTTTAAAATCAATACAGCAGTATTTAAAAGCTAAAAACCTTATAAAAACAAGGCAACAAATATATCCTGATTTCGAGTTTGCGGGCAAGCACGAGTTGATTCAATATTTTGTTAACAGCTTTGTTAACAGGCAAATGGGTTTCTCGTCAAAAACATATGCCGAATTACAGAAAGAGTATATTGACCTGTTGCAAAGCTATTTAAAAACAGAAAATATAACCTTTAAGCGCGAGCTAAAGCTTTTGGGTTTAATACTGTTTAATTACCAGATTGACAGCAATGCCGAAAAATTTATCCATGAGCTGAATATAAATCTTGAATATGCCAAAGTAGGGCCTTTAGAGTCTTTGTTAAGCTCAATGTGGTATAAAAAAGCCGATAGATACAATTTTCAGTATTTGGTACTTTCGTCGGCAAACAAATTAGGTTTTCAGCAAAGGGTAAATTATTTAAACCTTTGGTATGGCAATGCTTTGTTAAATCGAAATAACGATTCTGCAATTTATTTTATTAATAGGTTTTTAGATAAACAACAAACCCCCAAGTTGATTCAATATGCACGGTTTAAAGCATCGTTATACTGGTTTGTAAAAGGTGGTGTTGCAAAGTCCGACAGTTTGAACCGGTTAATATTGCAAACTACAAATATTGCTGTTGCCGAAGATAAACAGGCACTTTACGAAGTTGGCCATTGTGCATTGTGGACAAAAGAGCTGGTGCTGGCACGCATACTTTTTGACGGAGGTAATTATAAAAAGGCCCTCGGGGTTTTGCTTTCGGTAAAACAAAAAGTATCAAGCTATAACAAAAAGCAAAAATTGGAATACAGCTACCGGCTGGCTCGTATTTACCACAAACTAAATGATATTGAAAAGGCCGCAAAGTTTTATCAAATGGCAATAAACTCTGAATTAGATAGTGAGTTTTATTATCCTGCCTATTCGGCGTATTATCTTGGTAATATGTATAGCAAAAGAGGTAAAAATGAAAAGGCTGAAAAATATTATACTATCTGCAACCGTTTAAACTCGCCTGTTTATAAAGTAAGTATCCATAAAAAAGCAAGGCAGGCTATGGAGTAGGTGTATTGCCGGTTAACAAGGTTTTATTAAAAAAAACATCTCTAATTATTTACCTCCTAATTTTAATAATATTCCAATATTAAAACTTGCATTTATACTTGTATTATCAACTACTCCAATGCCGGGTATGTAATAATTTGGGTAGCTTGAATTATCAGGTTTTATAGATAGTATTGATAAATGAAACCCAATATTAAGGTTTAATAACCTATTGATTTTCAATATCATTTCAAATGATGGTTCAAAGGCTGTTGCCAATTTGCTTTTTTTGCCAATATCTCCATTATAATCTCCAAAGTATTTTCCGGGTATTAAAAATGTGTAATGGTCGGTATAACTGGAAATAATGTAGTTTGCCCCCAAATAGATACTAACCCTTTTAAATTCCCTATTTGCAAATCCTGCTCCAATTTTATAAAAAAAGCCTTGTGTAACAGTACTCATGTTAATATAAAAACTGTCTTTTTCATAATAACTATATCCGGTACTTGCTTTTATATACAAGTGTATGTCAAAATCTATAATATAAACAGGTTCAATAACATACCCTGTTGAATGGGGAAAGTTTGCAGCAATAGTAGGCGCTAATTCAAGACCAAGGTAATTAGTCAAATGTGAAAAATCTCTGTTTTTTTTAAGCTACAAATTTTAATGTTATTTTAGGTTGTGCAAATTGATTCCAAATAATAATAAAAATAGATTGTGCTTCAGCTTTTAATCGCTGAAGCATTTTTCTAAAGTTAAATCCCGCTGCTGCCAGAATCGTATTTATTTTGTCACCCTGATCATTAAGTAAAAAGTTTCTATTCATTCGATGATCTTTTTTTAGATGACCTATAATTGGTTCTATTCCAGCTCTGGCTCTAAA
The DNA here is from genome assembly GCA_964419235.1 of uncultured Bacteroidales bacterium. Taxonomy (GTDB): domain Bacteria; phylum Bacteroidota; class Bacteroidia; order Bacteroidales; family SZUA-534; genus GH45. The sequence goes on along the minus strand of CAYQPP010000145.1, from coordinate 93 downwards.
TTGTTTGCGAATCTTCTGTTTTTGATATATACTTGCCCAACTAGTAGAGTGTTCATAAATTAACATATTAATTTAAAGATATTTCATCCATTT
>CAYQPP010000144.1:6888-9062 GCA_964419235.1 uncultured Bacteroidales bacterium | reverse complement strand
TGCTTTTTGTAAAAACACTCACGCCGACACTTTTAGTAGTGCATTCTCTGCGCCCCCTGCGTTCTCTGCGGTTTGTTTTTTAATTCGTGTTAATTCGTGCAATCAGTGGGCAGTATTTTTGTGGAAGATTTGAGGTTAAGGTTTTCCTCCGCGCTCTCTGCGGTTAAAAAAGTAATTCGTGCACTAATACTCAGAGAATTCCTTTAGTTTTTCGCGGTATGCACTAAACACATTGGCGCGCGAAACAAACCCAATATACTTACCATCTTTTAATACAGGCAGGTTATAGTGCTCGGTTTCCGAAAACTTTTTGGCAATACTCTCCATCGACTCGTCGGGAGAAACAATAGGATGAGGCATAAACATCAAATCGCGCACAAAGGTTTCGTCATACAGTTCAACCTTAAAAATAATATGGCGTATATCGGTAATAAAAATTATACCAAGCATGTTGTTTTCGTCATCAATTACTGGAAAAACATTACGTTTTGATTCGGATACTATCTTAACTAAATCGCCCAAAGTGCTTTCAACATCAACGGTGCTAAAGTTGGTTTCAATAAGCGAACTAATATTCATAAGTGTTAATATGGCTTTATCTTTATTATGTGTTATCAGCTCCTTACGCTTTGCAAGCTGAAGGGTATATACCGAATGTTTTGTTAATAATTTTACAATTAAATATGAAAAGGTTGCTGTTATCATTAATGGTAAAAACAGTTTATATCCGCCCGATAGCTCGGCAATTAAAAATATTGCTGTAAGCGGAGCGTGTATAACCCCTGCAATCATCCCTGCCATACCAATTAAAGCAAAATTGTTTGTTGGCAGTTTATGAAAACCCAAATGATTTATTATTGTTGAAAACAACAAACCTGTATTTACCCCCATAAATAGTGTAGGGGCAATTATACCACCAATGCCACCCGCCCCAAACGTAATACTTGTAGCTATTACCTTCAATAAAATAACAGATAACAAAAGCAAAATAATAATGTAAATATTATCATGAAAAGCTGAAAAGAAATCATTCTTAAAAATATAGTCCCAGTTACCCGACAGGGCTAAATTAATATCCTGATAACCTTCGCCGTAAAGGGTTGGAAAAATAAATAACAAAACCCCAAGCATTGTACCGCCTATTAACAATTTATTGTAAGTGTTTTTAATTTTACTGAATTTTTGACCTATAAAAACATAACTTTTTGTAAAATAGGCCGAAACAAGTCCGGTAAACAAACCTAATAAAATATAGTAAGGCAAATGCGATAATTCAAAAAGCTCAGTAACCTCAAAAGGATAAAGAACATCTTGTCCCATAAAATAATATGATGTTATCAGTCCGGTTGCAGATGCAAGTAGTAATGGCAAAATAGATGCCATGGTTAAGTCGAGCATAATAACCTCAATTGCAAAAACAATAGCAGCAATTGGGGCTTTAAAAATTGCCGACATTGCCGCCGCCGCTGCGCAACCCAACAATAAGGTTAAATGCTTATAGTTTAAACGAAATGCACGCCCTATATTAGAGCCGATGGCCGCCCCAGTTGAAATGGTTGGCCCCTCTAACCCCACAGAACCACCCATACCTACTGTTAAAGCACTTGCAATAACCGATGAAAACATGTTATGTTTGTTAATTATCCCATTATTTTTTGAAATAGCATACAAAACATTTGGTACACCATCGCCAATAGGGCGCTTAATAAAATACTTAATAAATAAAACAGTTATTAAAATACCTATTGAAGGAAATACTATAATAAGATAATTAAAACTACCACCTGTTGTTAAACTCTCTACCCATTCAGAAATAAAATGTACTAGGTTTTTAATAACTACAGCTGCCAATCCTGAGCCAACACCAATAAATACACTTAAAATTAATACAAATTGCTTTCCTGTAATATTCTTAATTCTCCAGCTTAAAATACGACGTGACAATGAAAATTTATGCATAAAACTTATAGAGGTAAAAAATTTTATTATTAATTAGCCAAACGTACATGATTTTTTATACACAAGCAAACAGAAGTTGAATAATATAAACATTAACCACATTAAGGGATTTGAATACCATATTTTGCAAGCTATAAAACAAACAAAGTACCATGAGTTTGACTACTAATATTGCGCAATAAGAAAACCTTCAATAAGCGATGCTCAATAAAATA
>CAYQPP010000144.1:0-6788 GCA_964419235.1 uncultured Bacteroidales bacterium | reverse complement strand
GCCATTTATCGACTTTAACTAAAAAACGGTACTACTTAAGCCCCTTTTTAAAATTAAAAGTAGTTGACGGCTGCTCCTGCTCTGAGTTTTTCAACTTTATCAATAGCCTTTTGAGCGTATGTTTCGATGGTTTTTCAAAGCTCAAATCAATTAAAAACTGTACAAAACCCTTTTGCCTAAGTTTATTTCCGTATTGCAATAGCGACACGGGCTTTGCCGGAACAACTATTGTAATACCGTTTACCACCTCTTTTCTGAACTCATAATTTTTGTCGTCGTAAAAAGTGCCGTTGCCTGTTTCAACCGGCTGCCTCGAATAAAACAGCTTTGGGTAATAGTGCACAGGCACAACTATATTGCGGTTGCCACCCGACAAAAGGTTGTCGTACTCATTCTCATACGGGCTGGTTAGCCATTTTGCCCCCTCGCCATTTATTAATTGTGCGGCAGCATCGTTATAGCAATAAACATTTTCGTTTGCACCAAAAATAGCACCTTTCGGCAACAGCTCTTTTTGCGACAGGTGGCTGAGCGAAAACTGCCTAAAACCTTTATTAAAAAGCGTTTGGGTTAAATTTTTATAGAAAGCCAAATCGTTCTCAGATATAAACTGAGGCAGCTCAACCCATATTTTATGCCTGCTTTTTTGAATAAAAGGGGCATTGGCGTTAAACTGTTCCCATTCTGTTTTTTTAAGCCGCATAATAAGGTGGTCTATATCCTCAAGCCTTATTTTGCGCAGCCAGCCTAAACTGTCGATGCGCACAAAGATATTTGCTTTTTGTGCCGGCTTAAATTTTCTGATACTGTTTGTAGCCTCGCGCTTAAGCTTAAATGGCATTGGTTGAATATTTGCCTTGGCGTTGCCCTTTAGCTTATTTGGGAATTTCATCTGGCGCAAGCCCGCCAAATATACCTCGTTACCCTGTTTTAAGCCTTTTACTACACCTTGGGCGGTAACAACCCCATTATTGTTTTGCGAAAACTCGGCAAGCTTAAACGATGCCTGCTCGCTATTTGCCTTTGTTTGTATGCGCAGCCTGTTCCCCCTCTCAAGCACCATTGACGATTCAAATGAAAAAGTGCCATCTGCAACATTGGTTATTTTTCCGATAAACAGCCCCGTGTTTGGCGTTGTGGATATTGCCTGATTAACATTTTTTGCATAAAACCATTGGGTTTTTTCGCGCCCCATATCAAGCTTTAGCATTTTATGCGCATCGTTAAAATTGGCAGAACCATCGATTACCTTGCGGTATGCCTGCGCCACTTGATAAACATACTCGCCCGATTTTAACCGCCCCTCAACCTTTAACGAGCTTACTCCTATTTTTGCAAGTTGCGGAACAAAATCAATAAGCTGGTTATCTTTTAAGCTAAATGCCAAATGCTGCTTATTATCAACCTTGTACAACCTGCGGCAAGGCTGCGTGCATATTCCGCGGTTGGCTCCCGAGCCACCCAAATAACTGCTAAAATTGCACATGCCCGAAAATGAGTAGCATAAAGCGCCGTGCACAAAAACCTCGGTTTCAATTGGTGTGCGTTTTTGAATATCGGTTAGTTCGGGCAAGGTTAACTCGCGCGCCAAAATAACCCTCTCAAACCCAAGTTTTTTGCTGAATACGGCTCCTGCCGAATTGTGGTTAGCCATTTGGGTACTGGCATGTATTATTAATTTAGGGAAATGCTTTTTTAACAGATAAAAAGTCCCCCAGTCTTGTATTATAACCGCCGACACCTTTGTTCGCGACAGAAACCATAAAATATCAAGCAGCTCCGGCACCTCCCTGTTTTTAATTACCGTATTGAGCGTTACATAAACCTTTATACTGTTTTCAAAAGCCTCGTTTAAAAGCATCTGAAACTGGTAATTATTAAAATTGGCTGCCCTGCCCCTCGCATTAAAGGTTTTTAACCCTAAATAAATAGCATCGGCACCACCTTTTATGGCTGCATAAAACGATTCGATATTTCCGACGGGCAAAAGTAGTTCAGGTTTGTTCATAATAATTTTTAAAAACGCAAAGGTAGTCAGAGTTTTTGTTTAACGCTTAAAATTTATCCTCAAATCCGCAAAGCTTGTCCCGTTTTTTCGGGGTTACGGCGTGAGTTGTTGATTAAAATATATCAATATTAATTAAATGAGAGCCAAAAAAAAGAATTCACGCCGTAACTATCAAGTATTTAACCTTGACAGTTTCGGAATTAAAAATATAATTCCGACTAAATAGTGCTATATTTTTTTGGCTGCCAATATATTTGGAGTAAAACCCTGTTTAGTAAAAAAACAAGCAGATAAAAAATAGTTTTGCTGTTACAAATTTTGTTGTTAATTTCAAAATATGATAAATGGCAAAAAAATAGTGGTGGTTTTGCCTGCATACAATGCAGCATCAACTTTAGAAAAAACCTATAACGAAATTCCGTTTGACATTGTTGATAATGTGATTTTGGTTGACGACAACAGTAGCGACGAAACAATTAAACTGGCAAAACAGTTAAATATTACACATATAATAAAACACAATAAAAACAAGGGGTACGGCGGAAACCAAAAAACCTGTTACAACAAAGCCCTCGAAATTAATGCCGATATTATAATAATGCTCCACCCCGATTATCAATATACACCCAAATTAATTCCGAGCATGGTATATCTAATAACAAATAACATTTACGATGTTGTTTTGGGCTCGCGCATACTTGGTAAGGGTGCACTAAAAGGCGGCATGCCTTTGTATAAATATCTGTTTAACAGAATTTTGACATTAATACAAAATATTTTAATGAACCAAAAACTATCAGAGTATCATACAGGTTACAGGGCTTTTTCGCGAAAGGTTTTAGAGTCTGTTAAATATGATATTAATTCTGATGATTTTGTGTTCGACAACCAAATGTTGGCACAAATTTGTTTTAAAGGATTTGAGATTGCCGAGATTACCTGCCCTGCAATGTATTCCAAGGAGTCGTCGTCAATTAATTTTAAACGCAGCATAAAATATGGCATCGGGGTTTTGTGGGTTTCGTTTAGCTATTTTTTACAGAAGATAAAACTAAGCAGGTTTAAAATTTATGGGTAAACGGTAAATACGCATAACCATATTTCCACAAACTATTGTTGATAAGGGCATGCTTTCTTATACCCTCCTCATTTTTATATGCAACCATTACTATATTTTTAACTCTTATTGTTATTACTTATGTTTAACTTTGCCTAACAGCTTTTTTTTTTATCCTTAAATCCGCAAAGCTTGTCCCGTTTTTTCAGGGTTACAGTATGAGTTGTTGTTTTAAAGATAAATAATAACAAAACGTAAGACTTAAAAAAAGAACTCACGCCGTAACTATCAAGCATTTAACTTTAATAGTTACGAATTTAAAATTTATTGAAAAAATTTAGATATGCATAAACAAACACAAATATTCCGAATATCACTAATTATACCCTTAATTTTGGCGATAAATATCTTACCCGCATCGACAAAAAACCATCAACAAAACAAAAAGGGGCACAACCCCAATAAATCGATTATTATTGAAAATTTTGACGATAATAGTATAAGCTTAGAGTCGTATGCAGCCGAAGACAACGACCCATCGGCATGGGAGCTTAATTCAGAAATTACCTGCGAAAGCTCGCCCTATTCGCTAAAGCTGTTTGGCGGCGACACATGGAAACTACAAAACATACAGTCGATTACCGTTGATACCGCCGAGGTTTGGCAGGTTTCGGCATATATAAAAAACAGGGGCAATATTCAAGGTTTTGGCGTTACCGATGGCGAAAATGTGCTTTTTTATTCATTTGCAGGCTCGCAAAAAATTACTGCCGACGGATGGATTCCGGTATATCAAGGCTGTTTTGCCGAAAACCAATGGAATAATTACAAATTGCCAATTGCCGACGACTGGATGTCTTTATACAATTACCTGCCCAATATAAATGGCATTATATATGTTAATGACAACGAAACCGCACAGGGCATTGTATATTTTGACAACATTATAAACATAAGCTCCGACTTACCATGCAGCCCCGTGGTATCAATTGATTATTCAACAGGCAAAGCTTACAAAACCAAAGGAGGAAAAAGCATCGACATACAATTTACCGCAACTATTACCGATACCGACAGCGACAACCACAGCCTCTTTTGGGATTTTGGCGATGGAGAACAGAGCACCGAGCATAACCCGCAGCACACCTATTTAGTTAATGACGACCACGACTATACTGTTTTGTTAAAAGTAAAAGACCAAACAGACAGGTGGGGCTGGGCAAGCTGCAATATAGAGATTGAACAGAGCGGCAGCAGCTCGTTTCCGGTAACCATGAATTTTGTCGGCGACATTATGATGGCGCGTAATTTTGAGTACCCCGACGGAATAATACCAACACAAGGCGTTAATGCCATTTTTGAACCTACAAAAGCTTATTTGAGCGATAGTGCCGACATTACGGTTGCCAACCTTGAATGCCCCTTAACCACACATATGGAAAACCACCCCACAAAAACAATATATTTTAAAAGCTCGCCTACAAATGTCAATGGCTTGTTATACGCAGGCATTGATATTGTTACATTGGCAAACAACCATATTTTAGACTATTTAGAACCCGGAATACAGCAAACAATGTCGGTTTTAGATGAAAAAAACATTCTGCACATGGGTGCGGGAGCAAACTCATACGAGGCCTACCTGCCTGTTTTTTATTCAAAAAAAGGGGTAAACTTTGCTTTTTTGGCGGCAAGCGACCGAACAGGACAGTATAACAACTACCAGCCATATTTGAATGCAGGCTACAACAAACCGGGCTTTGCTTACCTTAACCGCTACTATATAAAAAAACAGATTAACAAGGTGTCAAAAACCTCTGATTTTACAGTATTGGAGTGGCATTGCGGAAACGAGTACTCAATTGCTCCACAAAAGGCATCGGGCAAAAACAGCCCCTTAGATAACAATGCCGCTGAAGACGAATCATATGATTATTTGCTTGCGCCATCGGCAAAAGATATAAGCATAAGGCATTATGCAATTGATGAGGGCGCCGATTTGCTTATTTGCCACCACCCGCATATTATTCAAGGTGTTGAGCTTTACAAGGGCAAACTGATAGCCCATTCGCTCGGCAATTTTGTTTTTGATATATCATACCCCGAAACCTTTCCGTCGATGATACTGAACACAAAAGTTAACAAAACGGGATTTTACGAATTTACTATTACCCCGATTTTTATTGATAATTATATTCCGCAAAGAGCTGAGGGACAATTAGGCCTGTATATTTTAGATGACCTTGCCAAACGCTCGCACGATTTAAACACTTACCTTAAAGTTGATAGAGAAAAAATTACTGCACAAGTAATTATGGACACCTTAAATATGATTATCGACAATAAGGAATTTTCAGCGCAAGCAGCCACAGAACAAGTAGGCAGCAGTTGGATAACACCTCCCGTAAGGTTAAAAAAAGAAGGCAATATTTCGTTGGTTACACAAATTGAGCCGGCGGCAAACTATGAATTTCGTTTGGGCACCGAAAAAATTTGGTACGGGAATATGGAGGATGAAGGCAGCACAATGTGGCAAATAGATGAACAAAACGAAAGCTATTGCGATACTGCGGCTTACTCGGGCACACGCTCGCTTCAGCAAAAAAGGACAAGCAACTCATTTTACGAAATTGAAACATATTTAGAGGGCAAATTAAAATGCCGCTCAAATGATATGGAGTATTCGCTTGCGGGGTATATAAAAACCCAAAACGGCAAAAACGTAACAATCAAAATTAAATATTACGAAAACAGAAACGGCTATTACCCTATTAGCGAGGATAATATAGGCATACAGGTAAATGGCAACACTCCGTGGACTTTTTATCATAAAACATTGATTATACCAAATGGTACAAAATATTTTGATGTTGTTTTGGTAAGCGGTGTCCCGAATAGCGGCACAGCATATTCGTGGTTCGATAATGTTAGCCTTATTTGCTGGGACAACTGGGGAAAATACAGTATTGGGCAAAACATAGCTTTCCCGAATAATTACTATTTTTTGCAGGCAAAAACATCAAACAATTCTGATGAAACAACAATAAGCTACACCGAAACCGTTTTTGACGAAAACATTGTAAGCATAAAAGAAAAACCTGTGGTTAAAGCAGATTATACAACCCTGTTTGAGCAGAATTTCCCGAATCCGTTTAATCCGGTTTACCAACACACAAATTTTGTTTTCAACAATAAAAAAGCCGAGAGGGTAAGCATAAATATTTTTAATATTAACGGACAAAAAATAAAAGTGCTAACCAATAAAATTTATCAGCCGGGCAATAATAAAGTTACTTGGGACGGTACAAACTCAAGCGGCAATATTGTTGATTCGGGGGTTTACTTTTACCAGATTAATGCAGGCGATAAAAAAACGGTTAAAAAATGTATTGTTATGCACTAAATAAGGTTATACTTCACAGCCACCCAAATAAATTGGCTGATCATGTAACACCGCCCTCTGGGCGGTAAATTACAACCGCCCAGAGGGCGGTGTTACAGAAATATAACCAATTGGTTACCATTATTATAACATGAGTTTTATCGACTATTCAGGCAAGATAAATTTTTGGTTCCACAAATTTAGTGAATAATTATACAAAACAATATTCTTTTAAATACTTACCCAATCAACTCTTCCGCCCTTACAGGGCTGAGTTTCACAAAATTACATTAAACACAGGGCGTTGCCCTGTACTAATGTTTTAGAGGCTTTCAGCCTCA
>CAYQPP010000143.1:0-9119 GCA_964419235.1 uncultured Bacteroidales bacterium | reverse complement strand
TTGTGCTGCATGATTGGTGATATTTAAAATTCGGAATCGCTCAATTTAGGTAATAATAAAAAACCTATTAACTTGTGGTAAATTAAATACTTATTAATTTAGCAGATAATCAATTTATAAATAGTAAAATATTTATTATAAATATTACGTTAAAAAGTTATAAGTTGTAGGGAATTATATTTTTTTTAAAAATAAAAACGTAAATACCAGTAAAAGGGTGTAAATAGATTCATTTTTTTTATTAATTTAGATACACAATATTAATATGCAAAAAATAGTTTCATATTCATTTGTATATTAGAGGATGGAAAGTGTTGAATTATGGAATTAACAAGTTATTTAAAAAAACATTTTGGGTTTGATACCTTTAAAGGTAATCAAGAGGAGATTATCGGCAACTTGTTGGCTGGCCGCGACACCTTTGTGTTAATGCCAACAGGGGGGGGCAAATCGCTTTGTTATCAGCTGCCTGCCGTTATTCAAGAGGGGACAGCTATAATTATATCGCCATTAATTGCTTTAATGAAAAATCAGGTTGACGCTATGCGTGGTTTTAGCGAAGAAGATGGCGTAGCGCATTTTTTAAACTCATCTCTTACAAAAACCGAAATACAAAAAGTTAAGTCAGATATTCTGAGCGGGAAAACACGTATGCTTTACGTAGCCCCCGAATCGTTGACCAAAGAAGATAACATAAATTTTTTGAAGCAGATAAAGATATCATTTTATGCTATTGACGAGGCGCACTGTATTTCGGAATGGGGGCACGATTTTAGACCTGAGTACCGTAGGATAAGACCTATTGTTGAGCAGATTGGCAAGGCCCCAATAATTGCGTTAACTGCAACGGCAACACCTAAGGTTCAGCACGATATACAAAAAAATCTTGGTATGTTAAATGCCGATGTTTATAAGTCGTCGTTTAATAGGGCAAACCTTTATTATGAAGTAAGGCCAAAAAATAATGCAACAAAAGAGATTATTAAAATTGTTAAAGACAACCCCGGAAAATCGGGTATTATATATTGTTTAAGCCGCAAAAAAGTTGAGGAGTTGGCCGAAACACTTCAAGTAAACGGTATTAATGCCTTGCCTTACCACGCAGGGATGGATTCGGCAACCCGTTCAGGGAATCAGGATAAATTTTTAATGGAAGATATTGATGTTATTGTTGCTACAATTGCATTTGGAATGGGAATAGACAAACCCGATGTTAGGTTTGTAATACATTTTGATATTCCGAAAAGCCTTGAGGGTTATTATCAGGAGACCGGACGTGCCGGGCGCGATGGTGGTGAGGGTAAATGCATAACCTTTTATTCATATAAAGATATTCAGAAACTTGAAAAATTTATGCAGGGTAAGCCCGTGGCCGAGCAAGAAATAGGCAGGCACCTGTTGCTTGAAACAGTTTCGTATGCCGAATCGGCCCTTTGCCGTCGAAAACACTTATTGCACTATTTTGGCGAGGAATATACGGTTGATAATTGCGAAACCTGCGACAACTGCCTGAACCCTAAAGAGCAATTTGAGGGTAAAGATGAAATTGTAAAGGTTATAAAGGTGGTATTGGCAGTAAAGGAGTATTTTAAAGCCGACCATATTGCAAACATATTATGTGGTACTGCCGATTATGGAATAAAAGCATATAAGCATCACAGCATAAAAGAGTTTGGCTTAGGAAAAGATAAAGATGTTAAATTTTGGAATGGCACTATAAGGCAGGCACTTATAGCAAGGTTATTGAGCAAGGATATTGAAAATTACGGATTATTGAAAGTAACCGAAAAGGGGCATGAGTATTTAAAAAACCCCACATCGTTTATGCTTGTGCAAGACCATGATTACGACAAGGAAGATGAGGAGTTGAACAGACCGCAAGGCGGAGGAGGCTCGGCCGACCCGAATTTGTTTAGCATGCTAAAAGATTTACGTAAAGAAATTGCCAAAGATAAAGGTTTGCCGCCATTTGTGATTTTTCAAGACCCCTCGCTTGAGGATATGGCAATTCATTACCCGATTACTTTAGAGGAGATGCAGAATATGACCGGAGTTGGAGCCGGCAAGGCCAAACGGTACGGCAAAGAGTTTTGCAGCTTAATTAAAAAGTATGTTGATGAGAATGAGATTGACCGCCCAATAGACATGGTTGTAAAATCTATAGTGAATAAATCGGGATTAAAGGTGTATATTATCCAAAGTATCGACCGAAAAGTATCGCTTGATACCATTGCCAGCTCTAAAGGGATGGAGATGAACGACCTTTTGAAAGAGATAGAGGCTATTGTTTATTCAGGCACAAAAATAAATATTGATTATTATATAAACGAGGTGCTTGACGAGGATCATCAAGATGATATTTATGAGTATTATAAAGATGAGGCCGAAAGTGAGTCGATTGATGACGCATTGAATGAACTTGGCGAAGATGAATTTACCGAAGAGGATATTAGGCTGATGCGTATAAAATTTTTATGCAACGAGGGCAATTAGGTTTTTTTAAAACACTAATACACTAATTTTTATTTGTGGCAAGCAGTAATAAGCATACACAGTTTTTTGCGTATGAAACAACATTCAGAAAAGGAAATTTTAGAACAAAACACAATTAATTTAGAGTATTGCTCATTGCTTGAAAAAGACGGATTAATCTCTTTAGATGACTTGGGCGAATTGATACCGGGCTATATACACATTAATAATTTTAAAGATCACGGCTTAGAATATCTAAGTAAAAAGGGTGTTGAGATTTTTGAAAAGCCACTGCATGAAATTAAAAAAGAGGGCATCTCTTTTTTAAGGAAAATATCCGATTTTAAATCATTGATAAATTATAAGGAAAAAAGTAAATTTTTGTTAAATAATACAAACAAAACCTTTAGCCATTTTCAGCGTTTGCAGTATAAAGAAAAAAAAATACCGTTCAAGCTTTTTTATACAACCTCAAAACTTTATAAAAATGGCGAAGGCATTATCTCTTTTACCCAACCGCTCCACATGCTTCAGCAAAACTCCTTTTTAAAAGAGATAATTGAAGGCAGGTTTGTCTTTTTCAACAGGAATTTCCTAAAATACCAATTGCTTACGGTGCGAGAGTGCGAAATACTAAAATTGATATCTGTTGGCTATACAAATAAAACCATATCCGATAAGTTAAATATTGCATACCATACTGTTAAAACCCACCGCAAAAATATTTGTAACAAATTAAACACAGGAAAACTTACAGATTTAATAAAATTTGCACAAGTATTTATTGATGAAGCAATTGTATAAATTGGTTGTTGCAATTCTTTTCAAAGAAGTTTTGTGTCCAAAAAGAATAAAATACCCCCTTGGCGGTATTGATACTTATTGTTTTTTACTATTATTTTGGAAATAATAAAAAAGGGCAAACTATTTTTACTAAAAACCATTACTATGGAAAAGTTAAAATTTATTGTAGGAATTATTTTTGTGCTTTTCATGCTTTCTGCATGCGAAGAACAAGAAAACCAAGACAAAAACAGTGATATACTAACATTGACGGGGCAATTTGAAACGTCGGTACAGGGGTATTCGCTACTTGATTTTTTAAAAATGATGCCGTATGTTACATTTAACCCTCAAAACATTGAGGGTAACGAAAATATGCAATCTTATGCAGATACCAACGGCTATTTTACCATAAAACTCATTAAAGGAGAGACTTATAACAATATGATACATCTTAAAATGCATGGTGGCTCAGCACTATGGGGGCATATAAAGTTTTCATCAATTGATGGGAACGAATTAACAATACCTGCAAATGCTGGCAACAGCATAAACCTTGGCAAGTTGTATTTAACCCAAATGGGAGTGTGGGTAACAGAAACCCCCTTGCCGTGGCTGACCGAGGGGGTAATTGATATTAAAAATAATACAGCACCTGTAATAAACAGCATCGACAAAAATATATATGACAAATATGATGCCTCAAACAACTATATAGGGAGCAACATTACATTTACGGCAACCTCAGGTGATAATGATATTAGAACATATTTGTGGGTTTTGGAGGATACAGACGGGCATGCCTCATTTGCTGAATCGGTAGATTTTTTCAAAATGTTATCTGGAAGTAAAAGTGCAATAGTATATACCGATGCACAGGGTGGGCATGGTAAGTTAACGGTTGCTGTTATTGACACATTAGGATGGAACTCAAAAAAAACCGTTGATTTTTAACCTAAAACATAACTTTCAATAATAAATGCCAATACAACTAAAAACATATTTGAAGCAATAACAATATTTGGGCAAACATTCAATTATAATTGAAATGATTTGGTAATTGTATTTTTTAATCAAAAGAATTCCTCGAGGCTTTGCCTCGGGGTTCCATATATTCTCCCCTAATTTTAGGGGAGATATCAACCGGCAATTGCCGGTTGATAGAGGGGTAAAATAATGAAAATTCGATTTTCAGCTTTTGGGCTGAAATAAAGTTGGTGTAATACCCCGTGGCAGAGCCAAGGGGATAGTCAACTTTAAGATTTTTCTTTATTTATCAGCACCTCATGTTCACGGTGTAGCAATTAAAGTTTAATTTTTCAATAAATTATTAATGTCGTAGTAGTTAAAGCAAATAAGTCTTTTTTTTGGAGTTTATTCCAACATTTATCGTTGTAGGGGAATGGAGGGAGAGAAATATATATTCCTCTTAACTGAATGACATTGCAAGAGATATAAAAAAACCACCCTGGGATAAGGCGGTTTTTTCTCAAAAATCAACATTATATCGCGAATTATAATAACCAATAAATTGCAGCGGTTAAACCGCAACATTCGCACTATTGGCAGTGGATATATTCTTTAACAAGTTGGGCAATCTCTTTATGTTTGCCGTATAAATTTTCACTTAGGTTTTGGTCGTCGTACGATTGCAGCATCTTTATCACACTATCGATAATGCCTTTTGGAAAAATGTGGTTGTTCTCGTAAAACGACCGCTGCTCCTCAAGTTTTTTTGCCGATTCAAAACACGAATTCGGGAGGCTTTTTAGTTTGCTCTTTTCTGTTTTGTTCTTTTCCTCAAAAATGTTGACATCAACATATAGCTTTTTAGCTAAAGCCAATCCGTTTGGCATATTTAAACCATGTTGTGCCGCAATAAGTATACCGGCAAAGTAGTAGAAAATATTGGCGCTGCCGTCGCCCGAGCGTAGCTCGCAGGTTTGGTTAATCCCAATTACTGAATCACTATTTTCATTGGGGTTTTCATTTTTTATCATTTTCAAGTCGCCTAACCAGCCAAGCGGTACCCTAACCAAAACCGACCTGTTTCTATCGCCCCAGCAAATATTTGTTGGCGCCTCTTGGTGTGGCACTAAACGTAAGTAGCTGGTAGGTATGGTATTGCCGAAGGCTGTTAACGAACCGGCTAAATCCAATACTCCGGCAATTGCCTTTTTTGCGGTGTCGCTCAGTTTATTGTCTTCAATCATCAGGTTTACGCCATCTTTTTCAATCATAAAATGCACATGTAAGCCGCTGCCTGCTTTGCCTACCGTAATTTTTGGCGCAAAACTCACTAATATGCCGTATTTTTTTGCCAGCATGCGCAATATCCATTTGGCAATAATTAGCTCGGTTGCTGCATCTTCAATATAAATAGGCAAAAATTCTATCTCTTGCTGTTCGTAGTAGTATTTTTCGTCGTAAAAATTGCCCACTTCAGAGTGCCCGTATTTTATCTGTCCGCCTGCTTGCGAAATAAGACGCATGGCTTCCATCCTAAACTCTTGCCATTTTGTAAAGGGCTCCGAGGCGTGGTAGCCTTTTTGGTCGGCCGACGGGTAAATTTCGTTTTCGGGTATTGGTGTAATAATATAGTACTCCAATTCGCCCATAGCTTTAAACGTGTAGCCTGTTTTTTCTTTAAAAGCCCTATGCGCTTTTTTAAGTATATATTCAGGCGCACTCTCTAAAGGCTTGCCCTCGCTAGTGTAAAACGAACATAACAAATCGAGCGTGGGGACTTTTGCAAACGGGTTTATAAATGCCGACCTGTACCGAGGAACGACATATAAATCGCTGGAGCTTGCCTCAATAAACGAAAACAGGCTTGAGCCGTCAACCCTTTCGCCTGTTGTAAGCAAAGAGTCTATATGCTCAAGGCTCGATATAACAAAAGAGAGTGTTTTAAGGCGGCCGTCTTCGGCAACATACCTAAAGTTAATCATCTCTATGCCATTATCTTCAACAAACTGAATTATGTCCGATTTGGTAAATTCGTAAGCAGGTTTTCTTAAATACCTTACCAGCCTGTTGGGGTTTAATGCTATTTCGTCTTCCTTCATCTGTTTAAAATTTGTAGTCTTGTTTTACGCATCAAATGTAATATTAAGAAAAATTTACAAAAACGTTTGCGGCATGTTGTAGAATAGTCGTTAGTAGTGTTAAGTAGCATTATTATCTGTCTTTTGCCACGCCTTTTAACAACGGTACAAACGAGAATTTGCCGAACTCCTCTTTTTCTATCTCTCCTTTTTCTGTTTTTGTAATGCGAGTCATGGTTTGAACCGACGTGCCGAGAGGTACTACAAGCACTCCTCCGGGTTTTAGTTGTTCAATTAGTTTTTTTGGTATTTCAGGGGCGCCGGCGGTAATCAGTATTTTGTTATAAGGTCCGTAGGTTGGTTTGCCTATATAGCCGTCGCCATAAAAAAACTGTGGGTTGTAGCCCAATTTTGGCAAGAAATGCTGGGTTTTTTGAAACAACTCGCGTTGGCGTTCAATGGTATAAACCTTAGCGCCAAGCTCTATCAACACAGCAGTTTGATAGCCCGAGCCGGTGCCCACCTCTAATACTTTATCGCCCTTTTTTATTTGCAACAGCTCTGTTTGAAAAGCAACGGTATAGGGTTGCGAAATGGTTTGCCCGCTTCCGATAGGAAAAGCTTTGTCAACGTAAGCAAAATTTACAAAAGCACTGTCCATAAACAGGTGGCGAGGTATTTTACCTATGGCATTAATAACTTTTTCAGATTTTATACCCTTTTCGGTAATCTCTTTAACTAATTTTTGCCGGAGCCCTTTTTCTTTAAAGCCGTCGTTAACCATAAATTATTTAATAAGGTTATCCATTTAAGTTGCATCTTAATTTACAGAATGTCAAATATTCAACACTCAATGTACAATTTTCAACATTAAACTGAATTTTTTAGTATTATTTTTAAATGAATAATATTTACTACAATCATATAACTACTTAATAATCAGATAATATAATTAACACGCCATTGTTCTAAATATTTTTGTTGTTTACTTTATTATTGTTTGTTGAATGTTGCTTATTGAATTGAACTATATCAAATAAAAATCATCCAATCAGAATTTTGAGAACTAAACGGTAACCCTATTATTTAATATTATCAGGGCACAATATATAACCTAAATTGAGCTATTCCAAATTTTAGGTTTTATCAATCGTGCAACACAAAAATCTGTTATTGTTGAAAAGGTAAATTTAATATTTTGCGAATTCCTTTTTGTATCAAAGCATTGGCAAACTTTTGTGCTCGAAATAGCTCAATTTATGTGTAATTAATTGATAGAATATTGTGTATGAATAATTTTTCGGGTTAATTTGCACAACTGTTGAAAACTAAAAACCGGATAAATTTTGAATGCCGAACTATTTATTGCAAAAAAAATCACACAATCGGGCGATAACAAAAAACAGATATCGGGTCCTATTGTAAAAATTGCCGTATTTGGAATTGCCTTAGGGTTATCGGTTATGATACTGTCGGTAGCTATTATTACTGGTTTTAAAAATCAGGTATCGGGTAAGGTAATTGGTTTTGGGGCGCATATTCAGGTTACCAATTTTGATTCAAACCACTCGTTTGAAACACGCCCAATAAGCCGTTTTCAGTTGTCGCAGACATTGCTAAACAGTATAAAGGGCATTAAGCATTCGCAGGTTTTTATTACAAAATCGGGTATTATAAAAACCAAAAATAATATACAAGCTATTGTTTTAAAAGGAGTTGACGGCGAGTATGACTGGACATTTTTAAAAAATAGCTTGATTGCCGGTAATACTTTTACTATTAACGATTCAATAAAATCAAATAAAATACTTATTTCAGAATATGTGGCAAAGCTTTTAAAATTAAGCTTGGGCGACAAGCTGACTGTGTATTTTGTGCAGGATCCGCCGCGCATGCGTGTTTTTAAAATATGCGGGATATACAAAACCAGTATCGAAGATTTTGATAAGGCCTTTGCTATGGTTGATATGCGGCATCTGCAAAAGCTTAATAATTGGGATGGCGATCAGGTAAGCGGGTACGAAATTATGATTGATGATTATAATAATTTGCAGGCGTTAACCGATAGTGTTTACGAGGTTGCCGGATATCATTTTACCGAGAATGGCTCGAAACTGAAAATAGCAAATATTAAACAGCTTTACCCTCAAATATTTGATTGGTTAAACTTACAGAATATTAATGTTTGGATAATATTGATTTTAATGGTTATTGTTGCCGGCTTTAATATGGTGTCGGGCTTGCTTATATTGATTTTGGAACGCACAAATATGATTGGGCTGCTTAAGGGCTTGGGGTATAATAACTGGAAGATTAGAAAGATTTTTTTATACCAGAGTGGTTTTTTGATTGTGCGCGGGTTGTTGTGGGGTAATATAATTGGTATTGCTATATGCTTTATTCAAAAATATTTTGGCATAATACCGCTCGACGAGGCTACTTATTATATTAGCAAAGTTCCTATAAACTTAAAAATGCTGCATGTTATATACCTTAACCTCGGAACCTTGTTTTTAATAGTTGTTATGATGGTAATACCTTCATATTTAATAACAAAAATTAGTCCGGCAAAAGCAATAAAATTCAATTAGTGCCTGCAATAAACGCCAAATATAGAGTTCGTTCCGAAAAGTGTCGGCGTGAATATTTTTACAAAAAAGCAATAATGTTATTATCTTATATTTAATTAATTAACTGAAGTTTCGCACCTAGTATAATCAAAGGCTATGGTACTATAAAAATAAAAAACATAGTATAAAAACCTTATATAAATATCTGATATTAAGTATTTTGCAAATGAAAATATATAAAAAACAA
>CAYQPP010000142.1:7975-9164 GCA_964419235.1 uncultured Bacteroidales bacterium | reverse complement strand
AGGAGGACAATAAAATGAAAAAATATATAGCAATTATACTGTTTTCAATCTCGGGATTAACACTAAGCGCACAATCGCTTTGGAATGTTACCTACAACATGTCGGTGCCAATGGGCAAAACAAACGACTTTATTTCTAAAATGAGCTTTAGGGGCATTGGAATTGACGGCAGGGGTTTTATAAACCAAAACATGTCGATTGGCGGCAGCTGGAACTGGAATGTTTTTTACAGCAGCGAAAAAAATATTACCGTAACCGAAGGCAATGTTACAATAACAGGCAACCATTACAACTACGGTAACTACATGCCAATAATGGCAAACGGCCATTACTATTTTGGCGAAGACGGCGGTATTCGCCCGTTTATCGGCACAGGCGTTGGTACAATATGGAAAGAGGAACGAAAAGATATAGGCTCGTTTAACGCATTTTTAGACAATAACTGGCAGTTTGGCTTAACGCCCGAGGTTGGCGTATATATTCCGGTTGCCACTTCGAGCCTTATTTTTATAACCGCAAAATACACTTACGGGGTTAGCACCAAAAACCTATCGACAACATCGTATATCAATTTTGGTATTGGTCTTGCTTGGGAAAACTTTTAATCCCACACTTGTGGGTTTTACCCGCCTTCCAAAGTTGTATGGTGATGCAAGTTCCCTACAGCTTGCAGCGAGGTTGTTTATTAAATAGATGCGGGCAATCTCCAAAAAAGGCAATAAATAGAAATATAAATTAAATAATACAAAATAATGAAAAAAAACATTTTAAGTGCATTGGCATTACTGTTTTCGGTAACAATTATGGCACAATCGGCCGGCGATATTGCTTTGGCAAAATCGGGCATGACTATTGAACGCAAAGCCGTTTTTAGTCAAAACATGGGTTTAAGCGATGATGAAGCCAAACTGTTTTGGCCTATTTATGAAGAGTACGAAGCAAAAAAATCGGCTACATTTGAAAAATCATTGACAAACATGATGGATATTGCCGATAATTTTGAGACAATGACCGATGAAAAGGCTGCTGAAATTATTAGCAATGTAATGAAAAACCAGCAAACCGACCTTAAGCTGCTTAATCAATACCAAAAGAAAATTAAAAAGGTGTTAGGGCCAAAAAAAGCATTCCGCTTTGTGCAAATCGAGGAGCAGATTAATGCTATTAGACAAGTTCAAGTGTTAGAAAT
>CAYQPP010000142.1:0-7875 GCA_964419235.1 uncultured Bacteroidales bacterium | reverse complement strand
TTGTGCAAATCGAGGAGCAGATTAATGCTATTAGACAAGTTCAAGTGTTAGAAATACCGCTGTTAGATTAAGTATTTACAGTTTTATAAAATTAAAAAGGCATTCATATTTGGATGCCTTTTTTGTATATCCTTAAATCAGCAATACATAACAGGTTTTTCTTGACTAACGATCAATTAAATCAATCTACATTCACTTATTTTAGTGAAATTACAAGGATTGGGATTAGTGTGGTAATTTAGTAATTATTACACTATCTCTGTTAAGTCTGATTGCTTATAACAGAACACTTTATGAAAACATTTTATTGGTTAATATGCCGATAAACTATTTTTA
Source organism: uncultured Bacteroidales bacterium (assembly GCA_964419235.1). Classification (GTDB taxonomy): domain Bacteria; phylum Bacteroidota; class Bacteroidia; order Bacteroidales; family SZUA-534; genus GH45. The sequence goes on along the minus strand of CAYQPP010000142.1, from coordinate 7,539 downwards.
TTAGTATATTTACCGATAAACTTAAATATTATGAATGGAGCAACAATATCAGCTGATATAATTTCTTATACTTCACTGAGTGAATATGATAAGAGAAATATAGAAACTAATATTAAAAAATTATTAGTGGAACTTACCGAAAAATATAAAAGTGATGACTTTTTCGGTAGGATTATTCGAGGTGATTATATAGAATGTGCAATAAATTCTAGCCAAAATGCTCTAAGAATTGCTTTAATACTGAAAACATTCATCAAATCAATAGAATTACAAAATAATACTAATAAAAAAGGTTTAAAATATTATAAAGAGCATGCCATTAGATTGGCTGTTGCTGCAGCTCCTTTAATAACAATTGATTCAAACAATGGAGTAATTGACGGAGAAGCTATTTACATGTCAGGCAGGGCAATAAAAGACCATAGTACATCAAATAAGAATAAAATAGTAATAAAAAGCACAATGTTTTTTTGTAGCCAAGACAAATATATTTATGAGCAATTTAATACAATTTTTTCTTTATTAGACACCCTTATATCTCGTTGTTCAGCAAAACAATGTAAAGTTATATATCTTAGGCTTCTTGGTTTAAATGAAAATGAAATAAGTGAAAAACTAAAAAAGAATCAGTCAACTATAAATCAGCATTCTACTTCTGCCGGATGGCAATCAATTAATAAATCAGTTAAATATTTTGAAAAGTACATAGAGTATGCTATATAAATTTATTTTACTACAGTTTATAGCTCATTTGTTAAGCGATTTTATCTTTCAGCCTCATAGCTGGACTATTAAGAAAAAAAGAAAAGTTTTTTCATGGCATCATTTATGGCATGCTTTAGTAGTTTTCTCTTTTTCGTATTTGCTATCATTTGATTACGGTTTTTTGAAATCGGCACTTTTATTAACTTTAATACATTTTGCAACTGATATGCTAAAAAGTTATTTTCAGTTGAAATATAAAAGAAAAGAAAGTTTCTATTTTTTTACAGACCAAATATTTCATTTGACTTCACTGATTCTAATATCTACTATATATTATTTTTATTGTGGAGTAGATTTTATTTACGAAATTCCATTGAAATATATAGCAATAGCATCAGGATTTGTTTTTTGTGCAAAGCCATCCAATATCTTTATCAAAAATATCTTTGTGTCGTTTGAAATAGCAACTCCCACAATTGCAAATTCGGAAGATGAAAATAAGGATTTACCTAATGCAGGTAAGTTAATTGGATTAATGGAACGGTTTCTTGTACTTGCTTTAATACTAGTAGGTCAGTTTAGTGCAGTTGGTCTAATTATAGCGGCAAAATCTATACTGAGATTTAGAGATAATAAGAAAAATGAGTATGTATTGGTTGGAACAATGTTAAGCTTTGGAATAGCAACGATATTAGGAATACTAATTTCTTTAATATCGGTAAATTAACTTATAAAGTACATTTATTAGGAGAAGTGCCGATATATGATCAATGAGAGATTTTAATGAATATTAATAACTTTAAAAAGGCGAAGATTCAATAAAGCTCAGCATACAACAATACATATAAATCATTGAACAATAGATATATAAATTAAAATATTAGTGCAATAAAAAAACAATTATGAATATTGAGGAGATAAGGGAATATTGCATAGCAAAAAAGGGAGTTACCGAATCGTTTCCGTTCGATGAAACAACCTTGGTTTTTAAAGTGATGAACAAAATGTTTGCACTAACCCACATAGAGGGCGATTTAAGCATAAACCTAAAGTGCAATCCTGAAAAGGCAATTGAATTAAGAGAGCAATTCTCGTCGGTTTTGCCCGGATACCATATGAACAAAAAACATTGGAACACTATTTTAATCGACGGAAGCATCTCACAGCAACAAATAAAAAATTGGATTGACAACAGTTATGATTTGGTTGTAAAGTCGTTGCCGAAAAAATTGCAACAGGAGCTTCTTTCTTTATAAAAAATATTTACAATACACCACTCATTATTTATTGAAATAATATCTTTGCAAAAAACATAATAAGCTATGAGCAGTAGAAAAGTACGAGTACGTTTTGCCCCCAGCCCAACAGGGCCTTTGCATATGGGAGGAGTTAGGACAGCCCTGTTTAATTACCTGTTTGCCAAAAAAAACGGTGGCGATTTTTTGTTGAGGATTGAAGACACCGACCAAACCCGCTTTGTTAAAGGAGCCGAAGAGTATATTATGGAAAGCCTTGAATGGTGCGGCATAAAAGTTGACGAAGGAATCAACGAGGGGGGCAAATATGGGCCGTACAGACAATCGGAACGAAAAAGCATCTATAAAAAATATGCCGACAACTTAATTGAAAGCGGCAATGCATATTATGCATTTGATACCGCCGAGGAGTTAAACGCACACAGAAAAAAGGCCGAAGCCAAAAAGGGTACTTTTACATATAACACAAAAACACGCAACGGACTCAACAATTCTCTTAACCTAACGGAAAAAGAGGTGGCGGCAAAAATTAATGAGGCAGAGCCTTTTGTAATAAGATTTAAAATGCCCGAAAACCACGAGGTGGTTATGCACGATATTGTTCGCGGCGAGGTGCGGGTTAACACCGATACGCTCGACGACAAAGTGCTGTTTAAATCAGACGGGCTGCCAACCTACCACCTTGCAAATATTGTTGACGACCATTTAATGGAAATTTCGCACGTAATCCGCGGCGAGGAGTGGTTGCCTTCGCTGCCTTTGCATGTGTTGCTGTACAAGGCTTTGGGTTTTGAAAGCACAATGCCGCAATTTGCACATCTGCCGCTACTGCTAAAGCCTACCGGAAATGGTAAGTTAAGCAAGCGCGATGGCGACAAACTGGGTTTTCCTGTTTTTCCTCTGTTTTGGGAAGCTCCCAATGGCGATACGGCATCGGGTTACCGCGAAGAGGGTTATTTTGCCGATGCCTTTGTAAACCTGTTGGCATTGCTGGGCTGGAACCCCGGAACCGAGCAAGAGATTTTTTCGATGGACGAACTTATTGAGCAGTTTAGCCTTGAAAGGGTTACAAAGTCGGGTTCAAAATTCGACCCCAAAAAGGCCGAATGGTTCAACCATCAATATATGATAAACAAAAGCAGTGCTGAAATTAGCAAACTATTTATACAGGTTTTAAACCAAAAAGGAATTGATGCCAATGTTGAATTGGTTGAAAAAATTGTGGGGATGGTTAAAGAGAGGGCTGTTTTTGTTAAAGATTTATGGGGGCAGGCAAGCTTCTTTTTTGAATCGCCAACCGAATACGATGCAAAAGTTGTTAAAAAACGGTGGAAAGAGGATACCCCAAGGTTAATGACCGATATTGCCGCCATAATAAAAAACGTTTCGGCTTTTAACGCCGGAAACACAAAACAGGCGGTATCTGATTATATCGAAAAAAACGAATTGGGCTTTGGAGCAATAATGAATGCTTTAAGGTTATGCATTGTGGGTGCGGGCAAAGGTCCCGATTTGTTTGATATTATTGAAATAATTGGTCAAAACGAGGCGGTAAAGCGTATTGAAAAGGCTGTTACCAATATAAATTCATAATTTTACACATCTATAAAATAGGCTATAAGTTAACAGTTTGTTAGTAAGAGTATTGCTTATAGCCAATACTTTTTGCAAAGCCGTTACTACTTTTTTTACGTAATACCGCCCAAAGGGCGGTGTTACTATTTGAAAATAACTAAAAAACAATTCTGTAAACCAGTTTCATTACAGCATCGGTTGTGTGTGGTTTTAGGTATTCAATCTGTTTTATTGGCTCGTTGTAACCAATATTATAAACAAAATAAAAATCGGAGCCGATTTTGGGTATCCAATGTAGTCGGATATTATAAATCATAATCTCGTCTAAATCGTTGTATTGCGCAAATAGCGTAAAATTTAGTTTTGTTGTAAATGCAAAATTCAAATAGGTTGACACTTCGTTTGTAAACACATCGCCTTCGGGCAACTTTAGCATATTGCCTACATAGCTACCATTAATATTAAAGTGTTTGTTTATGTTTACCCCGAGCAAGCCCTCAAATGTTTTTATTTGTCCGGTATAAAAGCCGCCCCAATTATACAATAAAAACACCCACAACTTGCGCGATTGGTACGTTTCAAACTGCAATTCGTAATTGTACATCATGTATTTGCCAACAGGTATGCTTATATTATCGGTAATGTCAAAATTTTCATCGATGCGGTCGTAGTTTTGTATAAAATTTACCTCAAACCTTTCGCCCGATTTAAAAACTGCCCCAAGCGGGCGTGTTTCGTTACTGAAACTCTCTAATTCGCCTGTTGTATGTGTTTGGTAAAGCGTAAAGCCCCAAGGTTTTAACAATAACCTTTGAATACCGTAATTTGTAAACCACCGCGGGCTAATCCTTAAATGCCAGCTATATGAGTTGTAGTTTGTTCGGCGGATAAAACCAAGCTCGGGATTAAAGTTTTTTTGCATACTACCGATAGCCATAAAATTATCAACCAAATCGTTGGGATAATCCATCGACAGGCGGTAGGTCAATGCATTTTGTTGCGAATTAAAATTTTGTAAGCTTGTTGTTAATTTTGCCGATACCGAAATATTTTTATCATCTAAAAATTCCGACGACTGATAGGTGGCATCAATACCTATAACTTGGTTTGAGTGGTTGTTGTTAATTACATTCGTAAAAATACCGCCAACATACGACTGCTTGCCAATGTCGTGTTTATAACGAAAAACGGTATTGTTTTTTGACTGTATGGTGTCAACCGACGCCTCTTGAATGTTTAAAAACCCGATATTGCTGTGTCCAATCTTGCCAAATAGCCTTGCACCTGCAATTATGGGTATTTGTTGCCCGTTTTCAATGCCAATTTCGCGCGAATAAAAAGCATTATTCCTGTCGCCAAGATAGTAGCTGTACAAATCGTACCCTTCAAGAAAAAATTGCCTTTTTTCAGGGTAATAAACGTTAAACCGCGAAAGGTTAACCGGAATCCTGTCGGACTCAACCTGTGCAAAATCGGTAAAGGTGGTTAAGTTAAGTTTTAGCGTAGGCGATAAAAACACGTTAAGGTCGCCGCCTGCCTTTATCGGGAACGATGTGCCATTTGCATTGTCGTAATGCCGCCCCAAAAGCACATACGGTTTAAGCTCAAATTTTTTTGCATACGCAATATCGTGCAAACCTATAAGTCTGCCGGCTTTTACTACCGAATAAATAGTGTTGTCGCGCGACCAGCCTTGCCAAAGCGCCTGTTCGTTTTTTGAAACAATATCGCGCTCAAAATTTAATGCCCAATTAAGTATGCTGCCGGTTTTAAACTGCAACGTGTTAAACGGAATAACAACCTCGGCAAACCAGCCGCTATCGTTAACAATGGTTTTTGCATCCCAAACCCCGTTCCAGTCCTCGTTGCCATCTTCGCCGCCCGAAACCAAAATATCGGCTCTTGCCCCGTTGGGGTTTATTGCAAACAGATACCCTGTTCGGTTGTCGTTAAAGGGACTCAGAATAATCTGAAAGTTATCATCCGTTTCGTAATCAAAATCGGTATCCATAAATTTGGCAACAATTTCCGATGCATCTTTTTGGTAACACCATATGCCTATATATAAATTGTTTTTGTCGTATGCAATTGCAACTTCGGTACGCTCGGTTATGGGCTGCCCGTAATTTAACTCGCGTTGGGTAAAATTGGTTATGCGGGGTGCATTTTGCCAGATACTGTCATTTAGGTAACCATCAAATTTTATATTGCTGCTTATTTGATACGCTTGTAACACCGAGGGTTCGCTATGTTGTGCAAATACTGTTTGCGAGCTTAATAAAAACGCAAAAATTATTTTAGCTATTCTTTTCACGTGTTTAAATATTAGTTAAGTAATTGATATTCTATCATGTCCCCTTGTTTTTGTACCTTAATTTTACAAACTCTCATAATAGTAAAAGTTTCATCTGTTTTTAAGTATCTTTTTCAGAATTTAACTCACCCGATTTTTTTAAAACAAGCTTGGCAATAAATGGTCCTGCAAATTCATGAATAATAGTCGCACCCATAATTATTCCGGCAAGGAGGCTTGAAAAATCTTTAAATAAAGGGTCTTGACTAATTATTAATGACAAACCAAGCACAATACCCCCTTGAGGTATTAGTCCTGCAAAAGCAAATTTTTTAACGTTTGGCGGCATTTTTAATATGTGCGTGCCTAATTTCATGCCACTAAATTTACCCAACATGCGAATAAGGATAAACGCCAATATTAATCCTAAAATTAAGTAACTGAATGAGTTGAACTCGAAATGCATAGCACTAAAAACAAAAAACATCAAGAAAAATAGATCTTCAAGCCCATTTTCGGTAATGTCAATCAGCTCTTTTTCCTCTTTATTGTAATTGCGTATAACAAAGCCTAAGATTAATGTCGAAAAAAGGTCGTCAAAATTCAATAATTTTGCTACTCCGAATGTGAGCGACAAAAACGCAAGAAATAGTATCAGCAAGGTTTTTTTATCGGTTATGTGCAATATGCTTGTTAATTTATTGAATATTAAACCGATAATTAAGCCTGTAATAACAGCTCCTATAATTTTGTAGAAAATGCCATATATTATATGGAATACTGAAATTTCGGGGTTACCCAAAATAGAGTGCGAAATTGAAATGCCAAAACTAAAAAGTATCAAGGTAATAATATCGTCGAATGCTGCGGCTCCTAAAATGGCATTTGTAACAGGGCCTTTGGCTTTATATTCGTGTATTACGGCTAATGTTGCCGACGGATCGGTTGGTGTGCCCAATGATGCCAATATTAAACTAAATGCAAGGCTTGTGGCAATTCCTAAGTCTGAAAGCGGCAATACCGAGATGCTTAACAAAAAGAATGCTGTGAATAGAAGCATAAATGCCCCAAATGATTCAAAAAAGGCTAAAGTAAAATATTTTTTTCCTGTTTTTTTTAAGTCAGATAATGAGAAGCTGCTGCCAATTTCAAAGGTTATAAATGCTAAGCAAAAATTTGTAATAAAACCCGATACGGCTAAAAAATTAGTAGGTATAATATTAAATAATTCAGGGTTTAATAATATGCCGGCCAATAAATAGCCCACAATTTTTGGGAATCCGAGCTTTTCGGATAAAATTGATAATAGGTATCCTGAAATTAAAATAATACCAAAATATAGTATAAACATATTGCTGTTATGTTTGCCGGATTTATATCACGAAATTAACATTATAATTATTAAGGATGTAATAAGTTCTGAAAAAAAGATAGTTTCTTACACTCCTTTTTGTATTTTTAACACACTTAACCTGCAAAATGCAGGCATTGATTACTTAGGCAATTTACGCTATTGAATATTAAAGTGTTAGATAAAAAACAATATGCTTATCCGCTTGTTTGCCCAAACATCTCTTACGCCCCTACAGGGCTGCTTTTTACTAAAACTAGTAAACACAGGGCGTTGCCCTGCGCTTATGTTTTAGAAGCTTTCTAGTTTCGTGCAAACAAGCGGATAAATATAAAAACAAACTATTTACTGAACAACAT
>CAYQPP010000141.1:3515-9180 GCA_964419235.1 uncultured Bacteroidales bacterium | reverse complement strand
CGAACCCCCGGCCATCCCGATGAAAATCGGGATGCTCTGAACCAACTGAGCTAATCGCCCAAACTTTAATAGAACGTTGCTTTTTTAAAAAGCGTTGCAAAGATATACTTTGAATGTTATTTTACAAATAAAATATGCAAAAAAAATTGTCATATAATTTTGTTCATATTATACAGGTGTTTATAATTTGCTTGATTAAGGTTGAACATTTATTCAAAAATAAACCTTAATAGCACTTATGTGTTAGCAAATAATAATCAACAAATTTAATAACATAACAAGCAAGCATAAATATTTTTAAATAAATTGTAATCTTTGATGATTAATTTCGACTATATAATAATCTATATAAACAAATCATTTTTATTACTTAAACAATTTCAAAATGAAGCATTTACTAATTATAATCTTATTAATTACGGCAACGTTTGCCTCAAAATCACAAAATGTTGAAAAAACAGATATTACAGTAGCCGACCTTTACCAAACCTACTCTTTTTATCCAAAATCGGTTTATGGTTTAACATCAATGAACGATGGTTTGCATTACACAACCTTAATTGGCGATTCGGTTATTGCAAAATACAGCTACAAAACAGGCAATAAGGTTGCCGATTTAGTTTTGGTAAAAGATTTTAATAATGAAGCCATTAAAGGCATCAGTAATTATAAATTCAATAACGATGAAACAAAAATTATTTTTTATATAAACAGGGAACGGATTTACCGCAGGTCGTTTAATGCCGAATACTTTGTTTGGGACATTAACGCAAAAAAACTGTTTGCCGTATCTAATAACGGGCCACAACGCCTTGCAACCATATCGCCCGATGGTAAAAAAATAGCATTTATACGCAATAACAATATACATATAACAGAATTGACATCGGGTAACGAAATCCAAATTACCAACGACGGAGAGTGGAATAAGATTATTAACGGCGCCCCCGATTGGGTTTACGAAGAAGAGTTTGAATACAACCAAGCTTTTGACTGGTCGCCCGACGGAAAATTTTTGGCTTACTGCAAATTCGATGAAAGTGGTGTACAAATGTTTAATATGACTGTTTTTAAAGGACTTAGCCCTGAGAAAATCAAAAATGCACTATATCCTGAAAACCAATCGTTTAAGTACCCAAAAGCAGGAGAAGACAATAGTATAGTTACAGTACACTCATATAATATTAATACAAAAAAGACGGTACTTGTAAATGTTGGTGATGAGACAGACCAATACATACCGCGTTTAAAATGGTCGCCAAACGGCAAATTGGTTTTATACCGCCTAAACAGGTTGCAGAATAAACTCGAATTTTTGTATGCCAATGCCGAAACAGGCACATCGGAGGTTTTTTACACCGAAGAAAACAAACGGTATATAGACGAGAACTATTTTGACAACCTTACATTTTTAGACAATGGCAACCGGTTTATTTATACAAGCGAGAGCAATGGTTATGTACATGTTTATTTATATAATGGCGATGGAACATTGATTAATCAAGTAACCAAAGGCAAATGGGATGTTACTAATTATTTAGGATACGATTCAAAAAAGAAGCTCATTTATTATCAAAGTGCCCAACCTACACCAATGCAGCGCAGTATTTATGTAATAAAAACAGATGGTACGGGCACAAAAAAACTTAGCACTTTAACCGGAACAAATAGTGCAAATTTTAGCAAAGGCTTTAAATATTATATAAATTATTACTCAAATACCTCAACCCCAACCTTGGTTACCCTGCACGATTACAAAGGGAAGCAGATTAGGGTACTTGAAAACAATGAACCCCTAAAAGAGAAGCTTAAAAGCACAAACTTTTCACCAAAAGAGTTTTTTACCTTTACCACCGAACAAGGCTCACAACTAAACGGCTGGATGATAAAACCCGTTGATTTTGATTCAAGCAGGCAGTACCCTGTACTAATGACTCAATACAGCGGCCCAAACTCGCAGCAAGTGTTAGATGACTTTTGGATTGGATGGGAGCAAATACTATCAGCCAAAGGGTATATTGTTGCCTGTGTTGATGGGCGCGGTACAGGAGGGCGTGGCGAAGATTTTAGAAAAAACACCTACCTACAGCTTGGCAAATACGAAACAGTTGACCAGATAGAGACAGCAAAATATTTAGGCACCCTTAACTATATTGATGCAGGCAGAATTGGTATTTGGGGTTGGAGCTATGGTGGGTTTATGACATTAAACTGCATGACACAAGGTGCAGATTACTTTAAAGCAGGTATTGCAGTGGCACCCGTTACAAATTGGCGCTATTACGATAATATTTATACCGAAAGGTTTATGCGCACACCTCAAGAAAATGCTGCCGGTTATGACGACAATTCGCCCATAAACCATGTTGATAAACTAAAAGGAAAACTTTTAATTATATGTGGCTCAGCCGATGATAATGTGCATATGCAAAATACTTTAGAGATATCTGAGGCTTTTGTGCAAGCCAACAAACAGTTTGACATGTTTATATACACAAACCGCAACCATAGTATTTATGGAGGGAACACCCGTTATCACTTATATACAAAAATGTTGAATTTTATTAAAGATAATTTGTAAACGAGCAACATAGTATCATGTCAAACATAAACTGACGAGGTATCAACTTTATATAAAATATTAAAACTTCAATTATGAAAAGAAAAACACAATACCTTTTATTAATATTTTTAATAAATACTTCATATTTAATAGCACAAGACGCTCATTACTGGACAGAGCAATATGGTAATAGGTCAATGTTATTGGTAGGAAATGTTATTGGCAGCGTTGAAGATTTAGGAACTGTATTTTACAATCCGTCAAGGTTAGCATCAAAGCAAAACTCGTCATTTCTTATTAGTGCAAAAGCCTTACAATTGGTTACAATTAAGGTTAAAGAGGGTGTTGGCAAAGCCGACTTGTCAAACAACAGGTTTGGTTCGTCCCCAACATTAATTGCAGGGAGCTTTGATTTAAAAAAAGTTAAATGGCTCAAAAAATTACATAATCATAAGTTTGCTTATGCTTTTATGTCGCGCTATAATTATAAATATTCATTAGATGCAAGAATAAACACAACCTATGAATTTAATGGCGATTGGGTAGGCGAAGAAAATTTATACGGTTCGTTAGATTGGACTAAATCTTTTTCAGAAGAGTGGCTGGGATTAACATGGGCCATACCCCTTAACGATTATTGGAATATAGGCATTACAAATTTTTTAACAGTAATTAGCCAAAGTGCAAATTATCAATATGATTTACAAGCACTTGGAGAAACCACAAGTGGCGATGACCAAGTGGCGATTTTAACAAGAAACCGGTTTAGGTCGATGAACGATTTTGGATACGTTGCAAAAATGGGGATTAGTTATGCAAAAAAAAATGTTAAACTGGGATTGACGGCTACAACACCAAAAGCACATATTAAAGGGTCGGGCACATTATTATATGAGGAGCTACTTGCCGGATACGAAAATAGCAACCACCCCGAATCAAACAACATACTCGAATCGCACTTTACCGAAAATGCCAAAGTAAAATTTAAATCGCCGCTTAGCGTAGGCATTGGCGGGGCATATAGTTTTGGGCGTAATACATTGCATGTTAGTGCCGAATGGTTCAATAAAGTTGATAAATATTTTATACTAATACCCGAATCTTTTATTGGGCAAACATCAAATGAAGAAATTCTTAACCGATATATTGATGAACGTAAATCTGTAATAAACTACGGAATTGGCGCTGAATGGGGTATTACCGACAGTTTAAGTTTTTATACCAGTTTTTCAACCGATTTTTCATCGTTAGTGTTAAATAACACAAAAGATATTTCAAAAAGAGTAACCGACGGTTTTGACAACTCCTTTTTTACAGCCAATATATATAATTTTGGAGGTGGTTTTGATTGGATACTCAAAAAAGTCAGATTAACACTCGGATGCGTTTATTCAAGGGGGATACAAACAATGCCACAAATTGTTAAGTTTCCAGAGGATACAAACAACCCCGACACAAATCCTGATGACATAAAATATACCGATTTAGTTTGGGAAAGATGGCGTGTTTTAGTTGGTTTTTCAATGCCAATTAATAAGTCAAATAATTGATTATAATATCAGAATTAATTTTCTTAAATTCGAGGCTTTAAAAATTAATAATATACAAGGAGGAATCATAATATGAGCGAAGAGATCAGAAATTTAGAACCAAAAGCAGTTTGGGAGTATTTTTATCAGTTGACACAAATTCCACGTCCCAGCAAACATGAAGAAGCTGCAACCGAATATATGAAAAAATTTGGCGAAAGTTTGGGGTTAGAAACTATTGTTGACAAAGTAGGTAACGTAATAATCCGCAAACCGGCAACTCCGGGATACGAAGATAGAAAAGGGGTTGTTTTTCAAGGCCACTTAGATATGGTGCCACAAGCAAACAGCGACTCGAACCACGATTTTTTGAAAGACCCTATTGATGCTTACGTTGACGGCGATTGGGTAACAGCCCGCGGAACCACCCTTGGTGCCGATAATGGAATGGGGGTTGCCGCTGCCATGGCTATTTTAGCATCAAAAGACATTGAGCACGGACCACTTGAAGGGCTGTTTACTATTGACGAAGAGACCGGAATGGCAGGAGCTTTTGCATTGCAACCTAATGTTTTAAAAGGCGACATATTAATGAACATGGACTCGGAAGACGAAGGCGAACTTTATGTGGGATGCGCCGGCGGTATTGACGGGAATTTTTATTTTGATGCCAAACTAAAAGGAATACCACCACGTACAAAAGCCTACAAAATAAACATATCGGGCTTAAAAGGCGGGCATTCAGGAATTGACATACCTTTGGAAAAAGGAAACGCCAATAAAATACTTTTCCGTTTTGTTTATGAGGCAAATGAAAAATACGGAATCCATTTAACCGATGTTCAAGGTGGAAGTTTACGTAATGCTATTCCACGCGAAGCGTTTGCAACATTTTTATTTCCAGAAAATAAAGTTGGCGAGCTAAATGGTTTTGTTGCCGATTTTGAAACAAAATTAAAAGCAGAGTTTAATTCAGTTGACCCTGACCTGAAAATCAGTGTTGAAGAAACAGAAATGCCTGACAAAATGATATCGGACGGAGTACAGAGCCGACTTACCAAAGCTGTTTACGGATGCCCCAACGGTGTTATTCGCATGAGCCAAGATATGAAAGGGCTTGTTGAGACTTCAAGTAATTTGGCAGTAGTTAAATTAGTAAATAACGAAGTTATTGTTCAGTGTTTATTGCGCTCGTCGGTTAACTCGGCCAAGCAAGATTTGGCAAACTCAATTGGTAGCGTATTTGCCCTTGCCGATGCACGTGTTGAACTTACAGGCGAATATCCAGGTTGGAAGCCTAACATGGACTCGGAAATTTTAAGGACAATGCAAGACACTTATAAGGATATTTACGGAAACATACCCGAGATTAAAGCCATACACGCAGGGCTTGAATGTGGTTTACTTGGTGGCGTTTATCCTAACTGGGACATGATTTCGTTTGGACCAACCATCCGTTTTCCGCACTCCCCCGACGAAAAAGTAAATATTAAAACAGTTGAAAGGTTTTACAAGTGGACAGTTGAATCATTAAAAAACGTACCAAAAAAATAGTTAACAACATGTATCAAGC
>CAYQPP010000141.1:0-3415 GCA_964419235.1 uncultured Bacteroidales bacterium | reverse complement strand
CTTTATAAATTTTAAAAACAAATTATGACCGAAACAATTAGAAAATCTCTAAGAGATAGTAAATCTGCACGCTGGGGAGCATTGGCAATTATATCGATTACCATGTTTGCCGGGTATTTCTTAACCGATGTTATGTCGCCGTTAAAACCTATGATTGAAGAACAATACGGCTGGTCAAGTACAGATTATGGTATATTTACCAGTGCTTACGGATGGCTGAATGTATTTTTTGGCATGTTAATAATTGGTGGTATTATTCTTGACAAAATGGGCGTACGCTTTACAGGAGTGATGGCAGCAGGAATTATGGTTCTTGGAGCATCGCTAAAATATTATGGCGTTTCAAACCCCATGTTATCAGAACAAACCATTATTGGTATTCAAGGACAACTGTTTTTTGCATCAATAGGGTTTGCTATTTTTGGCGTTGGAGTTGAAATTGCAGGTATTACCGTTTCAAAAATCATTGTAAAATGGTTTAAGGGCTACGAAATGGCACTTGCAATGGGTATGCAAATGGCTGTTGCCCGAATGGGTACACTGCTTGCAATAGCTGCCCCTGTTCCATTAGCAATGTATTTTTCAAGTAAGCATACTGTAATTTCAAATGGCGAATTTATTGAAAAAGTAGCACCAAGTATTTCAGCCCCAATTGCTTTTGCTTTAGTTTTGTTGGCAATTGGTTTTATTGCATTCTTTATTTATGTGGCAATGGATAAAAAATTGGATGCCTCAATTGCCAATTCTGATGAAGTTGTCAAAGAAGAGCAATTCAGGATTAAGGATGCCCTTACCATTCTTACAAACAAAGGCTTTTGGTTAATTGCACTGTTATGTGTGCTGTTTTATTCATCAGTTTTTCCGTTTATTAAATACGCCACTGATTTAATGGTTAACAAATACGGATTAGACCAAGAAGTTGCAGGTTTAATACCAAGCCTGTTGCCATTAGGCACCCTGTTTTTAACACCTTTGTTTGGCGGCATATATGATAAAAAAGGCAAAGGGGCAACAATAATGATTATTGGTGCTTCATTAATTATTTTTGTGCACGGAGTATTCTCATTGCCTATTTTAAACTATTGGTATGTAGCAGTTGTTTTGGTTATTATACTCGGAGTAGCTTTATCATTAGTACCATCGGCAATGTGGCCGTCGGTTCCAAAAATTATTCCTGAGCATCAGTTGGGCTCGGCTTTTTCTTTAATTTTTTGGATTCAAAACTGGGGATTAATGGGAGTACCTGCTTTAATAGGCTATGTGCTTGACAAAACAAATCCTGAAGTTGCCTTAGCCAAGGCTGCCGGTACCGAAGTACCTCTGTATGACTATACCTACCCAATGCTTATATTTACCCTTTTTGGCGTATTGGCATTTATTGTTGGGAATATGCTTAAAGCAGAAGACCGCAAAAAAGGTTACGGACTCGAATTACCGAATATCAAGAAATAGATTTTATTTTAAATATTTAAAAACCGCCTCAAATTTGGGGCGGTTTTTTTTATTAATCAATAAATAGATTTGATAATGCATACAAAGGTATTACTTCGATATTATTGTATTTTGAGAAATTCTTTTGATTAAAGCATTATTCAATTATAAGTTTTTTGGTTTTTGATGATTTATTATTTGTGATTTTCAGCAAGTATAAACCTTTTATAAGGTTGGGGTCGATAATAATTTTGTTTTTGTTGTACCTTTTCTCAAAAACTTTTTGCCCGTTTGTATTATATATCGTTATTTGGTTTTGCAGTATGTTTTTTGAATCTATTTCAATATTGATTACACTACTTGCAGGGTTAGGATAAATATTAAAACTGTGGGGTTCAATATTTTCAACAAATGCTACTTGGCAAGCCTCATCGAGTGTAAGGGTTTTTTGGCTGCTATACGTATATCGCAAATGCGATA
The DNA here is from genome assembly GCA_964419235.1 of uncultured Bacteroidales bacterium. Classification (GTDB taxonomy): domain Bacteria; phylum Bacteroidota; class Bacteroidia; order Bacteroidales; family SZUA-534; genus GH45. Next base: position 1,504 of record CAYQPP010000141.1, on the reverse strand, counting down.
AGGTGTTTTGAGTTTCGTAAAAATTATCCCAAGTCATAAAGTATGCCCATTTGGCATCTCCTGCAAAACAGTTGTCAACATCGGGTATTGGCCCGTTTTCTGTCATGGCAAGAATTTTTTTGCCGTTGCATATGTCATACATTTGGTCGAAATAACTCTTTTGGATTGTATAATTATAATCCCCCGGATAGGAATCCATCCCAAATATATCGAGTTTGTCATTCCCTAAATAATATTCTTCTTCAGGTGTTGACCACACCCAAATCAAGTTATGAAGGTTGTGATAATTTGTAAGTCTGTCGTACATTATGTCCCACAATGCTTTAACTCCGTCGGCACCCTCATCGCTCCACCAAAACCAACCGCCGCCGGCTTCGTGCAATGGCCGCCAAAGCACGGGCACTCCTGCATTTTCTAATATCTTTAATTTTGAGGCTATTGAATCAATATCGCGTATAACCTCTGAATACTCGGTGGTACCTGAAATTATAGCTTGCCCCATATTAAAAGTTGTGTTTGATGTCATAAAAGTATTTGTCCTTATGGTACCTCCCGACGGCGAATGCCAATGCCATTGTACTGTTGTAATGCCACAACCTTGTGTATTATTATACCATGCTATAATAGAATCTGTTTGGCCGTATTCGGCAGGAGTAAAAGCCGGACCTCCGTTTGCCCAACCCCAAGCAAACTTTGGCGAGTATGAACCAAAATCGACAGCTTTTACAACAAAAGATTTTCCTGTAAGGTTCATTATCCCCTCCTGCGAGTCTATTGTTTGTCCTGATATAATATAATTTCCGTATGTTGATTTAAGAAAATTATATAAATTAACAGTTGCCTGATTTGCTTGATTATCAATAAGTGATGTAGCTACGGTTGTATAATCGTGAGGCTCTTGTGGCGATATTACAAAATTATCAAGCAAAAACCAACCCCAACTTGTACGTATGGTTATGGTATTATCACCTTCGGGCAGCAGTATATTTGTCCCTAATATTTGCGAAAAAGTATCGGTTTGCGGAAAACTGACATTCCCGATTAACGAGCCGTTGACTAATAACTGTTGTACTTTTGCACCGTAAGGAGTGGCAAAACCAATTTTTATTTGGTATGCACCCTCTTCAGGCGCGTCAAAAGTAACGGTTACCTGATCGGTTCCGTTGTTGTCCCAACCGGTAACATATCCTGTACCCGAGTAGCCTTGGGTAGCATTTGCAATCTCAACTCCTGTTAATATACCGTCTTCAGCTTCTAATGTGTAATTTTGTGCATTTAGTATTATTGAACTAAGCAACACGGCTAAAAAAAGTACTGATTGTAATTTAATTTTCATTGGAGAAGGCTTAAAAGTTAGTAATTTAAAATGCAGTTTCTGTGAACTAAATTACATAACTTTCTTTAATATCACCGATTATTTTTATGATATTTTGTCTAAGTCATAATAACATTAAATGCTTATCCGCATACTTACCCAATCAACTCTTCCGCCCTTACAGGGCTG
>CAYQPP010000140.1:4785-9194 GCA_964419235.1 uncultured Bacteroidales bacterium | reverse complement strand
GGTTTTAGTACCATGCCTGTTTTTATGACAGCTTTAAGCACAATTCTTGGGGCAATTCTGTTTCTTAGGTTTGGCTGGGCTGTTGGCAATGTTGGTTTGCTGGGTATTCTTGGCATAATTGCATTAGGGCATTTAATTACAATACCTACGGCACTTGCGGTAGCCGAAATTGCCACCAACCAAAAGGTTTTGGGCGGAGGTGCCTATTATATTATATCGCGCAGTTTTGGGTTAAACATTGGGGCGGCAATAGGTATTACGCTATATTTTTCGCAGGCCATAAGCATTGCCTTTTATATAATTGCCTTTGGCGAAGCTTTTGAACCCATACTAAATTTTTTGCAGAGCAACCATCAAATTATTATCGACAAAAAGTTTATTACACTCGGCACCATGGCCATTATTTCGGTTATTATGCTTACGCGAGGCGCAAATATGGGAATCAAGTTTTTATATTTTGTGGTAGCCCTTTTGTTGGTTTCGTTGGCTATGTTTTTTGCAGGACACTCAAATACCGAATCGCATATTATTGATTTTCAAAACCATATTAATAATCCCGAAGGCTTTTTTTATGTTTTTGCCATTGTGTTTCCTGCCTTTACAGGAATTGCAGCCGGGTTAGGGCTGTCGGGCGACTTAAAAGACCCAAAAAAATCAATTCCGCTTGGAACAATTGCTGCAACCGTTGCAGGACTGATTATTTACATATTGGCAGCCTTTAAATTTTCATCGTCGTTTACGCCGCTTGAATTAACCCAAAACCAACTAATAATGTCAAAAATAGCCATATGGGGACCTATTATCCCTATCGGGCTTGCAGCAGCATGCTTGTCGTCGGCGCTTGGCTCAATTATGGTAGCACCGCGCACTATTCAGGCTATCGGGCTCGACAATATTTTCCCAAACAACAAGGTTAACCGATGGTTGTCAAAAGGAAAAGCCGGCGATAACGAACCTATAAACGCATCGGTAATTACCGTAATTATTGCTTTTGCATTTGTGTTTGTGGGCGATATAAATTTTGTTGCCGAAATAATTTCAATGTTTTTTATGATTACCTACGGCGCCATTTGTATAATATCGTTGTTAGAGCATTTTGCCGCCGACCCATCGTATAGGCCTACTTTCCGCTCGCGCTGGTATTTGTCGGCAATTGGTGCTGCGTTGTCAATATGGGCAATGTTTAAAATGAATACCCCGTACGCAATTGTATCTTTATTGATAATGGCAGCACTATACTCGTTTGTAAGCAACTCTAACAAAGACAAAAAAGGCTTGGCAAAGCTTTTTAGGGGTGTTGTTTTTCAACTAAGCCGCCAACTCCAGATTTTTGCCCAGCGTGCCAACAAAGCCGACCGCGAAGTTAGCTGGCGCCCATTTGCTATCTGCATATCGGCCGATACTTTTAAACGCCAATCGGCTTTCGATATTTTAAGGTGGATATCGTATAAATATGGTTTTGGCACTTACATACACTTTATTAAAGGCTTTTTGAATGAAACTACAAACCTTGAATCGAAACAGGTTTTAGACAGGCTGCTAAATTTGGCAACCGGCAGCAAAAACCGTGTTTACTTAGACACCATTATCAGCCCGTCATATACATCGGCAATTGCGCAGGTAATTCAGCTTACCAACATTTCGGGCAAGATAAACAATATGGTGGTTTTTGAATTTAGCCGTACCGAAACCGACAGCATTAACGAAGTGCTCAAAAATTTTAACCTGCTGGAGTCAACTGATTTTGATATTTGTGTTTTAAACACATCATACAAAGGTTTTGGGTATAAAAAGGAGATGCATGTATGGATAAGCCATGAGGATTTTGAGAATTCGAACTTAATGATTCTGCTTGCCTATATTATTTTGGGGCATCCCGATTGGGGAAAGGGGTTCATTAAAATATTTGCAGCCTATCCTAAAGAGCAATTAGACACGCAAAAGCATAAATTGCTTGAGCTTATAAAATCGGGCAGGCTGCCTATTTCGCCTTCAAATATTAATTTAATACCAATTGGCAAAAACGAAGATATGAAAGAGACCATAACCCGCAAGTCAATTGATGCCGACCTTACAATTGTTGGGTTTAACTACCTTGGGCGTAATAATTTTAATGCCGAAGATTTGTTTAACGGGTATGGCGATGTTGGCAATATACTGTTTGTAAGCGCAACAAAAGCAAAAGAGATTAAGTAAACTGCATTACCAAACAACTACCTTTTTATAAACTCTTTTATTATTGCCGGTTACCTGAATAACATATAATCCGCTTTTTTGAATAGTTATGTTTGTTGTTGTGCCATTTGCCATAAAAGAATTTATTTGCCGCCCTTTCATATCAAAAACCGCAATAGTGTAATTCTCATCATCAAAAAATAGTGTAAAGTTGCCATTCGACGGGTTTGGATAGATGTTTACAAAACCTTTTTCGTCTGTTTGTTTAATGCCGGAGCCGATTGAGTATTCATAAATTTGCATTAGTTCATCAACAAATATATCACAAACCGATTTATCGTAAATAAATAGTGTGTTTTCGTCATTTTTGCTTTCGGCCGATGCTGTCCAGTTGTGTGTGCCTGTTATTGTTAGCGGATTATCGCCATTATTATCAATTACACAAAATTTGTGGTGCAGGGTTTTCCCATCGGGCCATACCGAGCCGTCGCGGTTTAAAAAATCGTAAACAATAACGCCACTCTCCAACAAATAGTTGTATTCGCTGCCCGAATACTCAACATAGTCAATAAAACCAAATGTGTTAACGCCCCTGTTTTTGGCTGACACAAGTGCATTCCCGAGTTTGTTCTCGGTAAAAACCATCATTGCAAAATCAATACTGTTTTTTGCGCTATCAATGGCATTTGCAATTTTTGAGGTTGTTTTGTCCGACGGCGAAAAATACAGCTCAACTGCCACATTATTAATGTTGAAAAGGTGCGGAGTGTTGTCGGTTTTTTCGTTTCCAAATTTTGAGTTGTCAATATCAGGCGTCATACCATTGCTGCCCCACATTTCGTTAAATTCAATTTGATAAGCTTTTGCCAACGATTGGTCTTGAATACATACAACATTATTGAAATCCATAAAAAGGTTGTTGTATGTCCAGTTTGTTGAGCCGGTTATTACCCACGAATTGCCGACATTTTCTGCATCAATAATTAAAAACTTATTGTGCATTATGCCGTTTATATTTCCTTTTAACAACGGTATTGAAGGGTTTAGGCTGTCTAAGGCATAATTTGCGGGGGAGTCGTCGGTTATAAACCTAATATTTACACCTTGGCCATAAGCCTTGTTTACTGCTTGAATAAGCCTGTAGTTAGAGCTATCGCTTTGGAGTGCGTGGTTGGTAAGGTCGTATATTGTTATATCGAGGCTTATTTGTGCCTTTTCGATATAATTTATAATTGTATCAACAATACTGTTTGTAAAGCCATTTTTTATGGGGATTTCAATTCTTTGGTGGTTAAAATAGGTGTTTATCTCGCCCCCCGACCCCGATTGGGTAGCATAAACCCCATAGTTGACAGGCGTTGTGTCGTTGTTTGCATTTACCGAATAAGCTTTTGCGTAGTAAATATTTCCGGCATCTAATTCATCTATACTAATTGTGTGCGTTGTGCTGCTTACCGTTGAAAAAGCGCTGCCCAATTCGTACTCGGCAGTTAAGCCATATTGAACGTACGATGATGCATTTTCGTTGGTCTCCCATGAAATGTCGAAGCCCGTTTTTTCAATGTTTTGTGCATAGGGATTTACGGTAAAAAACAGGGGTAAATCTTGTACGATATCGTCCAATGTGCGAGGCTCAATTTTGTATGCCGAATAGGAGTAGTCTAACGGGCCTGTTACAAAATAGCTGACGCCGAGGATAGGAGTGTATGATACCCCCATATCGTTTACCACAACCGCCCCTGTGCCATCGTTTACCTCCCACTCGCCATAACCCATATCGGCATTGGTGCAAACGGCATTCTCAATTTTTATGAATACGCCTTCCCATTTTTCTTGTATATCGCCTGTTTCAACCACAATAGGCTGCGGCACGGTATTATTGCTTGACATTACCGAATAATCTGTAATGTCTTTAAGCTCGGTTAACCCGTAGTATTCAACTATTAAACCTGTAAGCAGTATGCTGTCGCCCAAGACAGGGGTTTGTTGCTGGTCGTAAACAAACAGACCTGTCCATGCCGAATCGCCATCTTGAATAAAGTATGAACTACTGTAAACCGCTGTTACAATACCTTTGGTAGTAACTGTTTGGTCTTTATAGGGCGATTCATCGGCTTGCCCCTGAATATCGTAAATTGTTTGTGCATTAAGCAGGTTGCTTGATATTAAAACCGCTGTGAAAAATAAAAAAGCTTTCATCTGTTTATAATTAAACCATTAAGGCATTAAGAAAA
>CAYQPP010000140.1:0-4685 GCA_964419235.1 uncultured Bacteroidales bacterium | reverse complement strand
AAAAATAAAAAAGCTTTCATCTGTTTATAATTAAACCATTAAGGCATTAAGAAAATTAAGATTCGTTTGTTTATTCTTTAAATATTTAAACCATCCGCTAAAGCGAGACAGGTTTAAGGTATTACTTTAATCGACAACTATTTTTTGTGTGTATGTATTGCCGTTGTTTATTACCTGCAAAAAATAACACCCTTTGGCAATAGCTTTGTTAAGCGATATATTGTGTTTGTTTATTCTCTCATTTATGAGTTCTTTGTAAACAACCCTTCCGTAAATATCAAATAATTTTACCGTTGCAGCTCCTTTTAGGTTTTTATTAAACGCCAATGTAAAACTGCCGCTGTTTGGGTTGGGGTAAATAGAAAATAAAGATTCTTTTTTAAGGTTTTTATTGCTTTTTATTGATACCCCGCCGCCGTTTTGTGTAAAACGTTTATAAAATTGCTGATAATAGATATTTGCTATTGTTGCATCATGGATTATCAAAGTGTTTTCGTCGTTTTTATTATTTGCGGCGTTGCTCCAGTTGTGCGAACCGGTTAAAACCAATGGATCTGCATCGGGGTTGCCTTGATCAACAATCATTATTTTGTTGTGGAGCATGCCGTCAACTTCATTGTCAAAAACAAAATAGTTGCCAAGCTCATCGGTTAGCCGCTGGTTTACAAACGATGAATTTTCGCCCTCGGAATTTGTGATAACGCTTGTTGCCGCACCTCCTTGATGGGCAGCCTCAATGGCATATGCAATATCAGAGCGCGTAATAAGCATGGTTTCGATGTTTAAGTCGTAATTGGCTGAGTATATAGCATCTACAAGGTGCTTGTTTGTCTGATCGGTTGGACTAAAATAGAGCTGAACACTATATCCGTCCATAATAAAAATATGAGGTACGTTATCTTTTTTGTCGGCTCCAAATTTTGCTTTTTCAGGATTTGGCACCAAGGTTGTTGAGCCCCACATCTCTTCAAATTCAAGTTTATAAGCTGTGGCAAGACTTTTATCCTGAATTATTATCACATTATTGGCATCTTCGGTAATATTGCCGAGTGTAAGATTGGTTGAGCCTGTCCAAACCAACGGTTTATTTGCATCGTCCAAATCGGCATCAAAAATTATAAATTTATTGTGCATAATACCGTATTCGCTGCCTGTGGGACTTGCAATTGTATTTATACCTTCATCCAGCTCGTCGAGCCCTGCACATTCTGTACTGCCATCGTGTACTATTCTTATATTTACGCCACGGTTATAGGCATTATTCAAAGCTGTACTTATATTATTAATACCGTAATTGTTAATATTATAAATTGCCATATCGATTGTTGATTCGGCCCTGTTGATATACTGAATAAGCGTATCGTCAACGGCAAGATACAAGGTTATTGCATCAACGCCAGTTGATACGGAATTATCGACGGCTGTGTTAAAATAGGTTTTAATGCACCCTGTTGATACCGATTGGGTAATAAAAACCCCTGTTGACGAATAGGCTGTATCGGCACCATCGGTTACCATTGCTTTGGCATAGATAAGCTCCGACGGCTGTAATGTTGTAAGCGATGCTTGATGAAATATTGTATTGCTGCCGCTAAAAACAGTCCCTAACTCCAAAAACTCGGTGTTTCCATACATTAAATATGAATCTCCTGCAATATTGGTTGTCCACGACAACATTAACGTGTCGGTTGTAATTTTATTGATATTTATTGGCGATGTGAGATAAATAGAGGAGTTGTTTTGAATATCGTCTATATCGCGTATAATAAGCTGATATCCGCTATTCGGGTCATCATATGAGTATTGCGAGCAAATACCAATAACCTTTACCAAACCCGACGGTATTATTTTACCAACCAGCGGGCTGCCCGTTTTTACATAAACAGTAGTTGTTTGCTCGCCATAGCTCAATGTGTACGATGTGTTTCCTGCAAAAGCAGAACCGGCATTGTCAAACTCCACATCTTTCATTAAAACCAATTCGGCCTCATTATCCTCCGACAGTTGGTTAGGCGTAACGAGCTGCGGCTCGGGCAGGCTATTGTTTGATGAGTGAACGGTAAAATCTGAAACAGGGTCGATTTCAAGCAAATTATTATAGCTTTTTAAAACCCCCGTTACGGTTATGCTGTCGCCGCGTTTTACATTACTTAGCGAAGAGCTGTAAGCCGCAATGCCTGCTGTTGTGTCCTGCATATATCTTATGCTGCCAAGCTCGCTGCCGTTAGTAACGATTCCGGTAACGGTAACGGTTGACCCAATTGATTGGGCTCTTGCTTCTTCAATATTGTTTTGGGCATTAAGCTGCCCGAATAGTATGGTGCTAAAAAAAACGATTAATACTCTTTTCATTGAAATATGTTTTAATATCTTAATTACGCAACCGTCAATGTTAAATACTTGACAGTCGAAATGTGAGCCCATTTAAAAATACCATTGCAGCGAAAAATTAAACCTGCGCCCAATTCCCATAAATACCGATGCAGAGCGAGCATCATTTGAATTAAAAGTCTGCCCGTTATATTGGTCGTTGTTTTGGGCTGTTGCAACATATACCTTGTCGAAAGCATTTAATACGCTTGCCCGTAGCTGAAATGTATTTTTAAAAACTGTAAACTTATATCCTGCGTGAAAATCAAAAAGCATATAACTTGGTATTTGCCATGAATCATCGGGGGTATCGTCAGTTAACGTAAAGGGGTCAAACTCTGCATAGTACCTGTCGAAATAAGTGCCCCTAACTTTAAAGTAAAGTTGCTTTATGGGTTCGTACCTTAATTCGCCCGAAAATTGTGTTTGGGCTGAGTTGCCTACATGAACACCTTTTGCATTAAAATATTTTTTGCCAACCAGTATATTATTATCATTATAAAAATAAACGGTATCGTCGCTCGTCCATTTCCAGTCGCCTATCGATATAAGCCCCTGAAAAGATATTTGCCGTGTTATTTTATATACAAAGTCGAGTTCAATACCTTTATGTAGAGCATTCATCCCCTTAATATTTGCAGTGTATTCAATATCGGGGTCAACGGGGTCTTTAAGCTTTGCGGCTTTATCAGAAGGTTTGTTATCCCAAACGGTATAATATGCGTTTATATTTGCACTAAAAATTGTGCTTTTGTAGCCAAGACCTAATTCGGCGGCCAAAATATTTTCATTGATTATATCGTCCCATTTGGTGTTTGAGTAGTCGTAAACATTTCTAAACCGAGGGGCTTTATTCAGATACCCGAGGTTTCCAAATATGTTCAATGATTCTGTAAGCAGATAATTTGCCCCTGTTTTTATGGTATAACCCGGAAAATATGACCAGCCTGTCTCTTTTTGCAACACCGATGATTTTATTCCGTAAAAATAGTCGATACGGTTATAGCCTGTTATTGACGATGTAACATTCAGGAAAGTATTAAATTTACCCATATCAAGTTCGCCCAATAAAAACAGGCCTCCCCAGTTAACTAAACCGTCATTATGAAAATTATTTATATCGCCCTCTTTTAACCTGAAATTCTGTAACGGATAATTATCTGTCCAGTCAACGCCATCAGAGTTATAGTAATCGGGTTGTGCGTAATCGGCACCAAGCAGGTTGTAAACCTCTTCGTAATGTGAGCCTTTGTAACTCCGCAAATCAACCCCTCCCGAAAGGTTTAGCAACGAATTGAATTTATAGTTTGCAGTAGAAACCAATCCATACCACATATGCTCGTTGCGGAGATTCCTCATATAGTTTGTGGCAATTTTTTCAGTAGGATGATATATCAGATTCGGATCACCAAAGGCATTCCTATCATAAATATCCTGAAAATTCATATGCCCGCCATCACCAATTGAGGGTGTGCTTTTTGCCCTAATACCGCCACCGCGCCCAACAGACATATATAAAATATTTGAGATAAAAAGCTTGTCGTTAACTGTCCATGAGTCTTTTAACGTAAACTGTGGCTTATGGTATTTATTTACCCTTTCGTTAAAAGGCTCGCTTTTGGCGTTAGGGTTATCTCTTGTTTCGGCCAAGTAGCCCCAGTGCTGATTGTATTTAATACCTTGATTTATTGGGTGAGGGTATGAGAGAGAATCGATATCAGATTGGGTTATGCCAATACTTTTTGCATATTCGGTATTATAAACTACAATTGGCAGCTTATATGAGCGCTGCCCGTGTGATTGCGGGGCACCAAAAGCCGAAAAGGAGATTAAGTGGTTTTTAATTTTTTTGTCAACCTTAAAATAGTAGAAAAAACCTTTAGTCCATGTTTGGTCAACCCAACCATTACCACGTTTGTATGAGGCTGCAACCGAAAAAGCCCAATCGTTTTTTAGTTTACCGGTGCTATAACCTAAGGTGGTCCTTAAATATCCGTTTGAGCCCACCTCCTGTTTTAGGCTTCCGCCTTTTTTGTTTTCGTAACCTTTGGTGATAATATTAATTGTTCCCCCAACCGATGGCAGGGCCAACTTTGAGGCGCCAAGCCCTCGTTGAACTTGAATAGAGCGAGTAACCAAATCGAGCCCAAACCAGTTCGACCAGTAAACATGACCGTTCTCCATGTCGTTTACAGGTACTCCATCTAATAAAACTCCCACGTTTCTTGAGCTAAAACCACGTATGGTTACTTGTGCATCACCATCGCCACCGCCCTCTTGCGTGGCATAAACCCCCGGTGTAGAGTTTAATATCA
>CAYQPP010000139.1:3524-9202 GCA_964419235.1 uncultured Bacteroidales bacterium | reverse complement strand
TAATAGGCACTGCCATAGAAACCAAACCCGAGCAAATTACTGAATTTGCAAAAATAGTTAATAGCTTTTAAGGATATAAGTCAGGTTTAGTCTAATTCAGTAATAACACTGCCTGTACAGCCATTAGGAAATGGAATATCGAGAAAATTGGAGATTGTTGGTGCAATATCTTCCATATAAATAGCACGAGATATTTTCGACCTTTTTATTTTCCAGCCATACCAAATAAGCGGAACATGGGTATCGTATCTGTTTGCCGAATTTGCTGTCGATATATAATTTCCCTTCTCTATCCAGCCGGGCTCAAGGTTAATTATTATATCGCCCGAGCGTTTTTGGTTATATGAATTTTGCATATACGAAAAAACGCCATCGCTAAAATGCGACTGCTCAAGGGTGGTGGCAGTAATTATATTTGCAACGCCTGTAAATTGTATCATAAATTGCGCCACAACATCCTGAAACTCATTTAGTTTTAAATCAGAATCTTCAATAAGCCTCCGGTTTAAGTAAATTTGTTTATTGTGGTATGCCGTTATCCATTTGCCTTTATCATAAATTGCGTTTAAGTATGTCCCCAACAGCATTACAGCCCGCTCGCCATTAAATTCGCCTGCCGGTATGCCTTGCATTTTCAGCTCCTCGGGATTATATGCCGTTCCGTGGTCCGAGGTTAGATAAACCAAAACATTATGCTTGCCAAACTCTTCGTCAATAAATGTGAGAAAGTGTTCAAGCTCCCTGTCGAGCCGAATATACATATCTTCAAGCTCAATTGAATTTGGGCCACACGACTCACTTACACGCGATGTGGCTGAAAAACCTATACTTATATAATCGGTAAATTCGTCTTTGCCCAAATCCTCGTTTAAAATTGCCGAAATGGCAAAATCTTTTGTAAGCGTTATGCCAAATGGCGTGGTTTTTAACATGGCATATACTCTATCCTTTTTTAAAAAACCCGAAATCCGTTTTGCAAATTTGTTTTCCGATGAAAAACCTATGGCATTTGAGTTGCCCTGATGCGCACCCGATTGATAGCTCTCTAACGATAACATTGGCAACCAGTCGCGCTCAATGTATATTTCAGGAAATTTTTTGTCGTTAAAGGTATTTACCCAAGTAGGTAACGAATCGCAATAATATGTACTTGTAATCCATTTGCCTGTTTCGTCGTCGAACCAATAAGCTGAATTGCCTAAGTGTCCGGCAGCCAAAACAGCACCTTCGGGCTTAATTGATATGCCTATTACTTTAGACTTACTGTTATTAAAAAGTTTTAACTCATCGGTAAAGGTGGTGGTTAATATATTAGTTGGGGCATACGGAAAAATATCATTGTCAACCCCAACGGTTTTTGTTTTTTCGTTAAAAACAGAGTATGTATTTAGCTTTTTAATACGCTGATACCAATAGTCGGATACTATTCCGTGTACTGTTGGCTCGCACCCCGTTGCCAAAGTTGCAAACCCGGGGGCAGTTTGTGTGAGCATATAATTATAATTGGCATTTTTGCACAATGTGCCTTCGGCAATCAGTTTTTTAAACCCGCCTTCGCCAAAATTATCCCAAAAACGGTATAGGTAATCATACCGCATATCTTCAATAACCAAACCTATTATCAAGGTTGGTTTGTCGGGCGGTATATCTTTTCGTTTTTGGGCGGTAGCAAGGTTTGCAAAAAATATTATTAAAATAGATATTAAAACAGGTTTTATCATTGTTAAAAGCTATAAAATAATTGTTATGCAGCAAACCTACATGTTTTACCGAGAAATTACAAACTACTTAATAATAAGTTTTTGTGTAGCAATACCACTTTTGGTTTGAATTGAAAAAACATATACCCCGTTGGTTAAAAACGATAAGTCAATTTCATTGGGGTTGCCTGCATTTATACCAATCTGTTCCCACACCTTATTGCCATCGAGGTTGTATATATTTATTTTAGTATTTCCGTCAAGTTTATGCCCGCTTATGGTAATAATGCCATTGGTTGGGTTAGGAAATATTTTCAGGCTTGCGGCAAAACTGTTTTTTATGGAAGTGCCCTTATTAAGGACTACGTTTAATAGGGTTGCCTCAAAATCGTTTACAACAACATTGGTTATAGTTTTTGTTATATATCCGTTGGCCTGAACTCTAAAATTATAAGTGCCTGCTTTTAAAAATCTGTAAAAAACGCCGTTTTCCTGTGTGCGCACAAACGAGCTGTCAACATCGTGCCCTACAACTGTAATTTTAGCATTTATAGGGTTATCATCGGTATCGGTAACAAAACCATTAACGCCAAAAAGCGCTTGGTTGATAAACTGCAATAGCGAGCGGTAATTTTTATCCCAAAAACTTGGCAGTTCATCGGCATTTACCAATTTAACCGAGCTTAACTCGGTAGTAATTTCGCGGCCGTGCAAAAAGTGGGTAACATAGTCTTGGCGTCCTCCTGAAATCAAATACCAGTCGGCACCATTTGTTATACCATCGTTTAAATCGGTCATATAATTGGCATCTATTGTATGTACGGTGTCGGCATAACTGCGGCAAACAAGCTGCATCCAATAGTCGTCAACATGCCTATCGTAAGTACCATCCCACGGGTAATTTAAAACCTCTGCCCCGCCATGAAAATTCATTGAAAGGCTAAAATTTCGGTTTTTCATAAAATTCATCATTGCAACAGTTTCGGGTTGCCACTCTTCGTCATCGGGGTGGTTGCCATATATTGGGTCAGGAAAATTACGGTTAATGTCGATGCCATTCCCATTTTCGCGTGTAGCCCCGTTAACGGTGGTGTTTCCGGCAGCAAAAGTACCATCGGGGTTTGCCAGCGGATTAATATATATTTCAATGTTGTCAACAAGGTTTTTTACCTCGTCGGTTTCGTAATTGCTTAACAGATAATCGGCAAGGCGCAACATTAATACATATCCTGTAAGTTCATCGCCATGCATTGATGAGGTGTAGAAAAACTCCGGTTCGGGTTCATCGTCTGTTACATTGTCTGATATTTTTAGAGCCAACAAAAGTCTGTTTTCGGTTGAAAAACCTATGGTATCAAGTCTGCATAAATTTGGGTAGTTGGTAGCAAACTGATTCATTATGGTTATATATGTTTCATAATCGGGGTATGAATCCCATTCGGCAACCTCGTTAGGCGAATGTGCCATTTTTGCCTGCGAAATTAATGATGGTATAGGTTCGGGCACAAAAGGTATATTTAGCTCAATTATTTTGTCATACTGTTTTTTATTGAGGTAAACATATGCTTTTCCGTTCTTTATATTGTCAACCGACCAGCTTTGTACATTGGGTATAAGCTTTAAGTACATAGCGTCAAAAGATACAATTACTTCGCCTCTTTTCTCTAATTGCAGTTGCAATGGTTGTTGTGCAAAAGCTGCAACACTAATGCCAAACAGTATTAAATAAAATAGTATGGTTTTCATGATATTCTTTATTTTCAATTTTGTGAAATTGTTAATTGTTTGATATCTATTATTTTATACATTAAATCTAAAATGCATTAAATCACCGTCTTTTACAATATACTCTTTTCCTTCAATGGCAATTTTACCTGCATCGCGACAAGCCGACTCAGAGCCTAAGCTGATATAATCGTCAAATTTTATTACCTCGGCACGAATAAACCCTTTTTCAAAATCGGTATGTATAATACCGGCGCATTGTGGGGCTTTCATGCCTATGCTGAATGTCCATGCACGAGTCTCTTTTGGGCCGGTAGTAAAATAGGTTTGTAAATTCAACAGTTTGTAAGCCGAGTTTATAAGTTTTGCCACACCGGCCTGCTCCAAACCTAAGTCCTCCAAAAACATTTGGCGCTCTTCGTATGTTTCAAGCTCTGTAATATCGGCCTCAATTGCAGCACCGATAATCAATACTTCGGCATTCTCATTTTTTACGGCTTCAATTACCGCTTCGGTGTAATTATTCCCTGTTTTTACCGATGCCTCGTCAACATTACAAACGTACAATACCGGTTTGTCGGTAAGCAGTTGCAAATCAAACAGGTTGTCTTTTTTTGCAAGCGGGTCAATATTAACGGTACGTGCCGACTCTCCTTTTAAAAGGGCCTCTTTGTATTTTAATAATAGTTCGAGTGTTTTTAATGCTTTTTTGTCGCCGCCGGTGCGTGCCACTTTTTCAATTTTTGCAATACGCCCCTCAACGGTTTCCAAATCTTTTAACTGAAGTTCTATATCAATAATCTCTTTATCGCGTATGGGGTCGATAGTTCCATCAACATGCGTAACGTTATCGTCGTCAAAACACCGTAAAACATGAATAACCGCATCGGTTTCGCGTATATTGCCCAAAAATTTGTTCCCCAACCCCTCGCCTTTGCTGGCTCCTTTTACCAAACCTGCAATATCAACAATCTCAATTGTTGTGGGAATCACTTTTTCAGGTTTGTCAATTTCGGCCAGTTGGTTCAGCCGCGCATCGGGCACGGTAATTACACCTACATTGGGCTCTATTGTACAAAACGGAAAGTTTGCCGACTGTGCTTTTGCATTCGACAAGCAATTAAACAACGTTGATTTGCCCACGTTTGGCAAACCTACTATTCCACATTGTAATGCCATCTTTTACTGTTTTAAATTTTTGCAAAAGTAATTAGTGTTTACAAGAAAACTCTACAAAATCAGAAATATTTCTTTTCGTGACATTTCCACCTTCTTTAACATCTTGATATACAATTTGTTCAGTTTATAAAAATTGACGTTTTTTTTGATTCTATCGATATTTGCAACTGTTAAAATTAAATACTTGACAGGCATGGCATGAGTTGTTAATGTTATAAGCAAAAAATGTAACTTAACAAGCAACCTTACGTCTAAAATTTATATCTATCCAAAATAATTGACAACTAACTATTAAAAACACTAAAAAATGAAAAAAAAACTACTACTTTATTCAACAGCAGGCTTCGCCTTTTTGCTGTGCTTTTTGTTGCTATTTCAAATAGCAAACAAAAATAGTATCAACCCAAATGCTTTATCGCAAAACAACAAGGTTGTTAAAATAAGCCTTAATAATGTTTTTGCCAAGAAGCATAAAAAAATTCTGAAAAATAAAAAAAACGTAATGATGGGGCATGCCGACCTGTTTGCACAAATGCAACGCGAAATAAGGACTCGCGGAAACGAAAAGGCGCCATCGTACCCGCTTAACTACAAAAATATTGAAATTAAAAGGGCAAAACAGATGCTTGCTCAAAAAGGCATTAAAAAAAGCCATACTTTAAAGTCGATGGAAATTAACGAACGCGGCCCTGCCAATGTTGGCGGCAGAACCCGTGCAATTGTTGTTGATTTTGATGACACAACAAAAAACACATGGTTTGCAGGAGCAGTAGGCGGCGGAATTTGGAAAACCACCGATGCCGGACAAACATGGGAAAACAAAACGCCCAGTATTCCTAATTTGGCTATTACCACAATGGCAATGGCGCCATCAAACACCAATGTTATTTGGGCCGGTACAGGCGAGGGCTTTTATAATATTGATGGTATCAGAGGCGATGGTTTATTAGTATCGCTTGACCATGGTAATTCGTGGAAACAAGTAACAGGCACAATAAATTTTGGTTGCGTAAACCGTTTAATCGTTGACCCTAATGACGAAAATACAGTATTAGCTGCTGTATCGACAAATTT
>CAYQPP010000139.1:0-3424 GCA_964419235.1 uncultured Bacteroidales bacterium | reverse complement strand
CTTTTATAGCGAAGATGGCGAAAGGTATGGCCGTATATATAAAACAACCGATGGCGGTAACACATGGAATATGGTTTATGAAGATGAAGATAAAAATCGCATTCAGCATATTATCAGCAATCCCGACAGTTTTAATATCCAATATGCATCAATAAATTCAGTGGGAGTTATAAAATCAACCGATGCCGGACAAACGTGGGCAAAGGTATTTAATATTGACGGCGGAAAACGTTACGAGCTGGCCATAGCACAAAGCAATACGAATATTGTTTATGCAGCTATTGAAACCGACAATGCATCGATGTTATATAAAACAACCGATGCCGGACAAACATGGAGCGATGTATCAAATGGATATGGTTTTACCAACTGGCTTGGGGCACAAGGCTGGTACGATAACGCCATAGGCATAAACCCATACGATGCCAACGATGTGTATTTGGGAGGCATTAGGCTATGGCAGTTGACCGAAAAATTTGGAGGCATATCAAACGTTAACCTTAACAATACCGACAGCTATTTGGCATTACAGCCATGGGGTGGTTTTAACGGAATGGGAGTTGGTACGGGGTTACAATTTACAACAATGGCAAATATTCCAAGCCCTATTAACGTGCAAGATGAAGATTATGTAACAGTTGAATTACGGTTTGGACCCGGTATATCGCAAAAAGCCTACCGCTTTTCACATAATGGACAACAAACAACCTATGAAGATTATATTGATGTTCCGTTTGAGGTTTGGGATACCGATAACAACAAGCAGCTTATGGCATCGTTTATTGATGTAAATAGTAGCGGCGGATTTGAATTGGTTGAGAATAACGACGAAATGTGCGAATATATTTTTATTAATGCATTGGAATATAGCACATCGCCAAATTCAAACATTACAGACAACGACTATAATATAGGTTTTATATATAAAAATATTTACACTATTGCCCCAATGCTTAAAGATAATGTTGCATGGGAGCCCGAGAATATACCGGAATCAAATATTGAGATTGTTTACAACAATTCAGGTGCTTCTGTTCCTGATATTGTTCAACTATCAAATGGGTATAACCCCAGCTCGCAAACAGGTACGCATGTTGACCACCACAATCTTACAATAGTTAAAATGGATGATACCGACAGTACCATTAGGATTATAAACGGAAATGATGGTGGCGTATTCTATTCTGATAATAAAGGCGAAACATGGATAAATACTTTACATGGCTACAATACATCGCAATTTTATGGTGTTGATAAAAAACACGGTGCCGATGAATATATTGGTGGCATGCAAGATAACGGCACATGGCAATCGCCGGCCGGCACAAGTGCATCAGCATCATCAAACTGGAAGTTTCGCATTGGCGGCGACGGGTATGAAACCGCATGGCATTACAATAACCCCGATTTGATTATTGGCGGATACCAATTTAACGGGCTAATGCGCTCGACCAACGGTGGTAACACATGGACAAGTTTGGCCAGCCAGATTGAAAATGGAAGAGGCAATGCTCCTTTTGTTACAAAGGTAGCCAAATCGAACAGCGACCCCGACTTGCTATTTACAGTAGGCGTATCGGGCATATGGCGCTCCGATAACTTTGGCGAAACATGGAATCTTATTTCAGTACCTACCGAGCAGTGGGGCATGACAAGCCTTACACAAGCTGAAATATCATATGCCAACCCGCAAATTGTTTGGGCAGGCGCACGCATGAGCGATCCGGCAATGCCTAATGCATCATTACATGTTTCAACTAATGGTGGTGTAAGTTTTGAACCCACAAATGGTTTTGGCGATATAACAATGGGACGGATTTCGGGCTTAGCAACTCACCCTGTTGATGAAAACACGGCTTATGCCATGTTCTCTTTCTCGGGTGCACCTAAAATACTTCGCACCACTAATTTGGGCGAAACATGGGAAGATATTTCAGGCTTTGCAAACAGTACAAAAAGCAGTAACGGATTCCCCGATGTAGCTACTTACAGCTTGTTGGTAATGCCACACAATACCGATATTATTTGGGCAGGTACCGAAATAGGGTTGTTTGAATCAACCGATAACGGAGTATCGTGGCATTATGCCATTGAAGAGTTTCCGGCAGTATCGATATGGCAAATGAATATTACCGACGACCAAGTTGTAATGGCAACACACGGACGCGGCATAATAACCGTTACCATACCTGAGTTGCCGAATCCACCGGTTGTTACACTGTCGCCAAAAATTTTGTCGGACGGACTCGATATCTTTAATGAAAAATATAAGGTTAAAGCTCAGCTCAGGTCGGCTTACGATTCGACAAAATTGTTTGTAAACGGCAACTATTATTTATCAATTGCAGGCAACAATGCAGCAAAGGATACTGTTATAAGTTTTGCCGTTACCGAATTTGAAACGGTTGATTTTCAGTTAAAATCATACAAAAATACAAAAGAGTATATTTCGGGGGTATTAACAGAAACCATTTATCCGCTACTTAATGCAACAACCGAATATATTAATGATTTTAAAGAGGAAACCACCGATTTTGTTGGAGACGATTTTGCCGTAATTGATCAAGATGGTTTTACAAACAAAGCTCTGCACTCTATTCATCCTTACACCAATAATATTGATATTACGTACATGTTGCGTGCTCCTATTATTATTGATGAAGAAAATTCAGAAATGAGTTATAACGAAATTGTTATTGTTGAACCCGGCGATCCCGGTGTAAATTGGCCATCAACAAATTTTTATGACTATGTAATTGTTGAGGGCTCTAAAAACGGGAAACAATGGTTTAAAATAGCAAATGGGTACGATTCGCAAGACGATGATGCATGGTTAGCTGCATATAACAGCGGGGCAAATATTGACGAATCACTATTCAGAAAACGTACGCTTGATCTGGATAATACTTTTTTTAATGCCGGCGATACCATTTTAATAAGGTTCCGCTTATCATCAGACGGAGGAGAAACAGGCTGGGGCTGGGCAATAGACAGTTTAAAAATACAAAAACAAAATACAGCCATTGCCGAAAGGGATTTGGTAAATACCACATTGTATTTATCGCAAAACTATCCTAATCCATTTAGCTCTTTTACAAATATTATGTACTCATTACCTAATGATGGCGCTGTTACATTAAATATATTTGATATAAATGGCAGGTTGGTTAAAACGTTAATTAACAAATACCATACAGCCGGAGAATACATGGCAAAATGGGAATGTGGCAATATTAAAACAGGCACCTATTTTTATCAAATTAAGGCTAACGGGTTTACGCAAACCAAAAAGTTGCTATTGATTAAATAGATATAAATTTATATGCTTATCTGCTCATTTGCCTAAAGTTTGAAAACTTGAGGCTGAAAGCCTCTAAAGCATTAGTACAGGGCAACACCCTGTGTTTAATTTAAATTATAAAAA
>CAYQPP010000138.1:0-9211 GCA_964419235.1 uncultured Bacteroidales bacterium | reverse complement strand
TTTTTTTAAATTACGACAAAAATGCAGGCAAATTTTATTGCCATACACGGTAAAGATATCAGTCAGAAATAAGATTTAAATAGAGTCGGTAATAACTACTTTTGCCAAAATATCAGCATATTGAATCATCAAGAATTTTTTTCCTTCAAATTCAAACTCATTGCCTGAAAATTCCTTATAAAGCACTTTATCACCCACAGCTAACTCGGCATTTTCAATAGTGCCAAGGGCTGTTACAGTACCAATGTTTTGTTTCTCTTTTGCTGAATCGGGAATAATTAACCCCGAAGCAGTTTTTTGTTCTGCTTTGTTATCATCAAGTTCAAGCAAAACATTTTGGTTGATAGGTTGTAACTCGTTCATTTTAAATTAATTTTAAAGTTTATATTTATTTTGACTGAATACCCAATAATTTATCAATTCGGGCTTTATCAAATCCCACAATTACTTCGCCATTTATTGTAGTTTGCGGAACTCCTTGTTGCCCACTACGTTTAACCATTTCTTCAGCAGCTTTTGCGTCGCGCGACACATCAATATCACGAAAATTGATATTGTGCTCTTTAAAATAGTTTTTTATTGTATTACACCACGAACACGTTGGCGTTGAATAAACAACAACATTTTTTTGAGGTTTTTTGTCACTTTGCAATCTGTTCGACACAAATGAATTTCCTTCAAAAATATTATTATAATAGTTAGCATCGTGGCACCCCTTAATTGTATTTTTCAATACCCCTTTATTAAATTCTAAAAGAGTGGGTACCGTGGTAACTCCGTAATTCGAATGTATGTCTTTTACTACAGAAACATCAACAATAATAAACTCATTTTTTTTATTCTTGTTTTCCGCTTCAATAATATTTTTATATGCACAAGCACTTTGCTCCGACCCTTGGGCTTTATACAAAAGGGCAAATACTTTTTCCGCATCATTTAATCGTTCTAAAAACTGCGAATAACTATCTACCTGCATCATTATTTTCAATTTAATTTATGCCTTAACCATATAATATACTAAGCCTATTTGTAGGTTTCAATAATTATATAAGCCATGGCTGTTCATAATTCTCAAAAACTATGCAAAATTAGTAAAGTTGTTGAATTTGTTTTTATTTTTCTTTAAAATGATTATCAAATTATAAATTGAAATATTTCAACTTTTAGTTTATAAAAACACAGTTTTAGTATAAAAAATGGCACTACTGAAAATCCGCTTAAGCAAGACGGAGTTAGTGGATAAAACATATTATCAATTAATATGAAATTAACACCGTGTTTCAACATGGTGGCTGACATGATAATTGTTTCCCCTTGTCTTTGCCCTTATCTAAACAACATTGCCATAACAATGTGTATAACTTTTAAAAAAACCAACGGTTTTCGTGCAATCACTAATTATAATTTTTTATACTTTGCATGTTAAGTAGTAATTAACAAATAAATTAAACCATGAATAAATTTAAAGTTGAAGGAGGGCATTTATTAAAGGGCGAAATTACCCCTCAAGGTGCTAAAAATGAGGCATTACAAATTTTATGTGCGGTATTGCTCACTCAACAAGAGGTAACTGTAAATAATATTCCGAACATTCGCGATGTAAACACGCTAATTGATATTATTGCCGAAATGGGTGTTGCGGTTACCAAAATAAATGAACATGATTACAAATTCAAATCAAACAACTTAAATTTAGAGTACCTTCACTCTAAAGAATTTGTTCAAAAAACAGCTCGTATCAGAGGTTCGGTAATGCTTGTGGGGCCATTAGTTGCACGTTTTGGCAAAGCCTATATACCCAAACCCGGGGGCGATAAAATTGGAAGGCGCAGGTTAGATACCCATTTTATCGGTCTCCAAAAATTAGGAGCGGTTTTTAATTATGACCCCGAGGGCAAATTTTATAAGGTTGAGGGCAAAAACCTTAAAGGCACATATATGCTTTTAGACGAAGCATCGGTTACCGGAACGGCAAATATTATAATGACGGCCGTTTTGGCAAAAGGGGTTACAACCATATATAATGCAGCCTGCGAACCTTACATACAGCAATTGTGCAAAATGCTAAATTCAATGGGCGCCCAAATATCCGGTATTGGCTCAAACCTAATAACAATAAATGGCGTTAGCGAACTTAACGGATGCACACATACAATACTCCCCGATATGATTGAAATAGGCAGCTTTATCGGGCTGGCTGCCATGACAGGTTCTGAGCTAACCATAAAAAACGTGTCATATAATAACCTCGGGCTAATACCAAAAGCTTTTCAGCGGTTGGGTATTAAATTAAAAGTAAAAAATGACTGTATAGTTATTCCTGCCAAAAAAACATATGAAATTGACACATTTATTGATGGCTCGATAATGACGATTGACGATGCCCCTTGGCCCGGCTTAACACCCGATTTGTTAAGCGTATTGCTTGTAACCGCCACCCAATCAAAAGGCAGCGTACTAATTCATCAAAAAATGTTTGAAAGCCGCCTGTTTTTTGTCGATAAACTAATTGACATGGGCGCACAAATAATACTTTGCGACCCGCATAGGGCTTCGGTAATCGGATTAAATAAAACACAAGTTTTACGAGGCATTAACATGACAAGCCCCGACATAAGGGCAGGTATGGCATTACTTATTGCAGCGCTATCGGCAAAAGGCACTTCAATAATTGATAATATTGACCAAATTGACCGTGGCTATGAACGCATTGATGAAAGGTTGAATGCTTTAGGGGCAAAAATTACAAGGGTGTAATACAATAATAGTCATACCTCATTATTCCAGACTGTCATTCTGTCTATATTTTCTTATTGGCAAATAATTTGATTTAGCATGTTGGTTTAATTAAAATATGTTTAAAAATGGCTAATAAAAATATTAAGGATGATGTTGTTAATGAGGTAAATACAGAGCAACAGACTGAAGATTCTTCTAAAAATAATACAGAAAACAAAAACGAGGCACAGAAAAAAACTGCCAAAAAAGGTGATAAAAAGAAAACTGCCAAAAAGAAAAAACCATCGGCATCGGAGGTTGAATTAGATAAAACAATAAAGGAGCTTGAAGAGTGGCGGTATAAAACAAGCGAAATAAATGATAAATATATGCGCCTTTCGGCAGAATTTGACAACTACCGAAAAAGAACTTTAAAGGAAAAAACAGAATTGCTTAAAACCGCAGGAGGCAATGTACTTGCGGACATTCTGCCTGTTATTGACGATTTTGAGAGGGCAATGCTGTCAATGGAAAATGCTGATAATATTACTGCCGTTAAAGAAGGTATTGATTTAATTTACAACAAGTTTAAAGATTTTTTAAAAGCAAAAGGTATTGTTGAAATCGAAGCTATGCATCAAGAATTTGACACCGATTTGCATGAAGCTTTAACCAAAATACCTGCTCCTACAAAAAAACTTAAAGGCAAAGTGGTTGATATTATCCAAAAAGGCTACAAAATTGAAGATAAAGTAATAAGGTATGCTCAAGTGGTAGTAGGCGAATAAGGCTAATTGTCAGCATTTTACATATCAATTATTAAATATTATTTGACTGGAAATAAATAAAACTCATGGCTAAAAGAGATTATTACGAAGTATTGGGGGTATCAAAAAACGCATCGGCAGATGAAATAAAAAAAGCATACCGCAAACAAGCTATAAAATATCATCCCGATAAAAACCCTGATGACAAAGAGGCAGAAGAAAAATTTAAGGAGGCTGCTGAAGCCTACGAAATTCTTAGCCATGCTGATAAAAAACAACGATACGACCAATTTGGCCATGCCGGAGTTGGTGGTGCTGCCGGCGGCGGTTTTGGCGGCGGCGGAATGACTATGGACGATATATTCTCGTCGTTTGGCGATATTTTTGGCGGCGGTGGATTTAGCGGATTTGGTGGGTTTGGTGGTGGACGAAGCCGCCAGCGGGTAAACAAAGGTTCAAGTTTACGCATTAAAGTTACGCTAAGCTTGTCGGACATTGCCAATGGTGTTACAAAAAAAATAAAGGTAAACAAATACGTGGCATGTAATAGCTGCAACGGTACAGGTGCAAAAGATACCCATTCGTACTCAAATTGTTCAACTTGTGGAGGAAGTGGTCAGGTTACCCGAATTTCAAACACCTTTTTAGGGCAAATGCAATCAACATCAACATGCCCAAGTTGTAATGGCGAAGGAAAAATAATAACTCACAAATGTACATCATGTGCAGGCGAAGGCGTTGTTCGCAAAGAAGAAATAGTATCACTAAATATTCCTGCAGGTGTTGCCGAAGGTATGCAGCTATCGGTAAGCGGCAAGGGAAATGCTGCCCGCCGTGGTGGAATTAATGGCGATTTGCTTGTTATAATTGCAGAGGAAGAACATCCTGAACTTATACGTGATGGCAACGATTTAATTTACAACCTGTTTTTATCGTTTCCTGATGCGGTATTGGGTACAACAACTGAAATACCAACCGTTGACGGAAAAGTTAAAATAAAAATTGATGCAGGTTCGCAATCGGGAAAAATACTTCGCTTGCGCGGAAAGGGTATTCCTGAAATAAACGGCTACGGAAAAGGCGATTTATTGGTAAACATTCAAGTTTGGACTCCACAAAAAGTTACCAAAGACGAAGCAAAAATACTTGAGAAATTTAAAACATCCGAAAGTTTTATACCAAAACCCGACAAAAAAGATAAAACCATCTTTGAACGGATGAGAAACTATTTTGATTAGTTTTTTAAGGTTTACAAACTCGTGTCTGCCTTGCCATAAAAGCAATAAGCATTAATTTGTTGACAATAATCGTCTGAAATTAACAGTTGTATAAGCTTGTTTAAAATGCTTTTAATTGCTTATTATGGCATTGTGTTATTTTATATCAACAACTTTTGGGCGTGTTACCACTTTGCCCCTCCATTTTCCCGAAAGGTAATAAATAAATGCACCCGTAAGCCCTGTTGCCCATGCTATTGGTATCGACCACCAAATGCCTGTTTCTCCGTAGTATTGCGATAAATAATAAGCCAACGGAACACGTATGAGCCACAGCGAAAAAACACTAATAAACATAGGTATTAACGTTGCCCCCGCCCCTCTCAAAACACCATACATCACAAACATTAAAATAAAGAAGATATAAAATATATTTACAATGGTTAAATACTCTGCACCAATGCGCACAACCTCGGCATCGTTATTAAAAAGCCCAACTAAAGGTTGCCTAAACAGTATAATTAAAGTTGTAATAACAACATAAAAAACCGATGCCATAACAACCGTGGCAATAAGTCCTTTTTTTACCCTAAAATCTTTTCCGGCGCCAAGGTTTTGTCCTGTAAAAGTAGCAAGGGCGGCACTAAACACCATTGCAGGCAGCGATGCAAACGAATCAATTCGCCCCCCAATACTGTAAGCCGCAATTACATCAACGCCAAAAGTATTTACAATTCCCATTAACGCCATCATGCCAAATGCAACAAATGTTTGCTGTAAACCCGACGGCAGGCCTATCCGTACGCCTTGTTTAAGAATCTCATAATCAAACATCATGGCTTTTTGCCTAAAGCTTATTATAGCATGTGTTTTATTAAGATAGATAATTGCGGTAATAAATGCCCCTGCTTGCGATATTATTGTGGCCCATGCAGCTCCGGCAATCCCCCAATCGAACACCATTATAAAAAGCAGGTCGAGACCAATGTTTACAACCGTTGATAGTATTAAAAAATAGAGGGGCGTTTTTGAATCGCCCAACCCGCGCAGCACAGCGCTTGTGGCATTATATCCAAACATGGCTATTATTCCGCCAAGGTAAATATTCAAATAAGTTGTGGCCTCGGGCATTAATTCGGCAGGCAGCTTTAAAAGCCTAAATATTGGGCCGCTTAGCGAAACGCCTACAACACTCATAATAATCGAAACAATTCCTAACGATATAAACATTGTGCTAATGGTGCGCTTTACCTTATCAATCTCTTTAGCCCCAAAATATTGCGATATTACTATCCCAAAACCGGAGCCTATACCAATAATAAGGGCTATTAAAGCAAAAATAATAGGAAAAGACGCGCCTACCGACGCAAGAGCATCTTTGCCAAGCACGTTGCCAACAATAATTGTATCAACAACTTGATAAAACTGTTGAAAAATATTTCCGAGAAGCATGGGCAAGGCAAACCGAAAAATTAGTTTAGCCTCATTCCCTATGGTTAAATCCTTCATTACAAACCTATACAATTAAAGAATTGCAAAACTGTTTAAAATAAACCATGTGGGCAAGTTTTTGGGTAAATAAACAAAAAAACTAATCGGTTATATACCTATTGATAAGAGCCTAATATTTTCAGGCTTTTAATCTACCAGTAATTGCTCTGATTGATAGAGTGGTAAAATAATTTTCATTATTAGTATTTTTTATATAAAACCGCCCTCTGGGCGGTAATTGCAACCTACAAAGGGCGATATTTAGTGTGGTTTAAATTCCAAATCAAGTTTGGAACTAATTAAGCTTAAAATTAATAGGTACTGTAAATTTTACATTAACGGCTTTGCCTCGTTGCATACCGGGTTTCCATCCGGTTAAGGTTTTTATAACCCTTAGAGCTTCTCTGTTTAACGACGGGTCAATTCCGCGTATTATTTGTACTTTATCAACCTTGCCTTTGCTGTTTACAACAAACTCAACATAAACTTTCCCTTGAATACCATTCTCTTTGGCAATCTCCGGATAATTAACCCTGCTCATTATATCCTTAAGTAATGCATTGCTGCCACCCGGATATTCAGGCATATTCTCTACAATAACAAATGTCTCAGGCTCTTTTACAGGAGCTTCAGGTTCAATAGCAATAATTACAACTCCTTGTGTGGGGTCATCCTCGGCTGAAAAAATCGGGGTAGGGTCATCTTGTGCCGAATTGTCAACAATCTCAATTTTTTTGACAGGCTCGGGCTTTGGCGGTTCAGGTGGCTTTGGCTGTTCCATTCGGGTAATTGGCATCAATTCAGCCGGAATCATCTCTGTTAACTCCGAAGTTAATATCATTCCGGTTTTTTCTTCTGTTTGGTACTGAAAAGCAACTAATACAGATGCCAACGCAACTATCATCCCAATCTCAAAAAACAATCCTCTTTTGTTTCTCAAATCTACTTTTTTACTCTTTTTTGCTTTCATAACTGTAAGTTTTTGGTTCGTAAATAAGAGCAATGAGTATTTGTTTTTCCATAAAAAATTGTCTCGCTTAAGCAGATGTTAACTTTAATAATTTGCAGATATGCGATTTGCGTTTTTTCAAAATAATTATACGCCATAATATCGTTAATCCCATTTTATTTATATTACTATACCAATAAAAACATATTTATTATATCTTTAAATTTATTTTTATACTTGCAATATGGCGAAACACATAAAAAAAACAGTATTGACTTTTGTGGGCTGCACAATAATGTTTTTTTTAAATGCTCAAAATATGAAAAAAGCCGACAGCCTTGAGCTGTTATTGAAGATTGAAAATAACCCGAAGCAAAAAATTGAAATACTATTAAACCTATCAAATGAGTTTAAAAATAATAAACCTGAAAAAGCCCTTGCTTACGCCGAAGATGCCTATAATTTATCTGAAACCGAAAACTATGCGAATGGCATCTTAAATTCAATAATTGTAAAAGCATATATATATTGGAGCATTACCGACTTTAAAAAGGCTATGGAATATGCCAACATTGCAAACGATATGGCAAAAGAATTGGATTTGTCAAAAGAGTTGGCACTGTCGCAACGTATAAGCGGACTTATTTACATTGAATTAAGCAACTACGATAAAAGCTCAGAGTATTTTTTTGAAGCATTAAAATTATTTGAACAGATAAACGATACCGAAGGCGTATCAAAATTATTGAGCGACATAGGATCGATAAATTTCTATCAGTATAACTATGAAAAAGCATTAGAGTACTTTTTTCATTCATTAAATATTGCTAAAAAAAC
Organism: uncultured Bacteroidales bacterium; assembly: GCA_964419235.1. Classification (GTDB taxonomy): domain Bacteria; phylum Bacteroidota; class Bacteroidia; order Bacteroidales; family SZUA-534; genus GH45. The sequence goes on along the minus strand of CAYQPP010000138.1, from coordinate 1,232 downwards.
AGGAAACCATATGGGTATTGCCCGCGGATTAAATAATATAGCAGCAGTTTATGAAGCTATGCACGATTACAAAAAAGCGGGTAAGTATTTTTTAGAAGCCAGTAAAATAAATGAAAAACTTGATAATAAATTATGGGTAGGTATAAATTATATGAACCTTGGAACAATTAATTTAAACATAAAAAAATATGATGAATCGCTAATGTATTTTCAAAAAGCGCTATTAATTTTCACCAATTTACAAAATAAAATATTGCAGCTAAAATGCCAGCTTAATCTTGCAAACTATTATTTTAATACTAAAAGTATTGAGCACAGTTTGGCATTAACAAAAAAAGTATTAGAAAAAGGGCAAGAGCTGAATTTGAAACAAATTATACATGATGCAGCTAAAATATTACAAAAAATATACTTGCAAAAAAACGACAAAAATAGAGCATACAAATATGTGGTTATTCAATATCAGATGAAAGACAGCCTTATTTTAATGGAAAACAAGGCAGAGCTCGCCAAGCTTGAGCTACAATATGAATTTGACAAAAAAGAGCAGATTAAACGTATTGAGCAACAACAAAAAGACCTGTTTATACTTATTGTAATTATTAGCCTATTATTAGCTTTAATAATTATTATACTAATATTGGCACGTCAGCGGGTAAAAGCAAAAAATGCATTATTGCAACAACAGAGGCTCGAGCATGAACTCGAATTCAAAAATAAAGAGCTTACAGCTAACGTAATGTCATTAATGAAAAAAAATGAAGTTTTGTCAGAAATTTCCGACAAATTAATTAATATAAAAAACAAAGCTGTTAAAGCCGAAACAAAAGAAGCAATTATCAGAATATCGAAAGAGATACAAAAAACAACCGACAAAGAGATATATGAAGAGTTTGAGTTGAGGTTTAAACAGGTTCACAGTGACTTTTACAACAAACTTATCCAAAAATTCCCAGATTTGTCTCCCACAGAACAAAGACTTTGTGCTTTTCTCAGGTTAAACATGACAACCAAAGAAATATCAGAATTAACAGGACAACGCCCCAGTTCGCTCGAAACAGCCCGCTACCGGTTAAGAAAAAAACTGAATATCTCAAATTCGCAAACCAACCTTATCACATTCCTTTCTCAAATATAACACCAATGACTTGTACAGTAAATGTGCAACTATTTTTTTTACACACTCAGTTTTTGTACAGGTTAAATTTTCTTGTATTTAATTTATTTATATG
>CAYQPP010000137.1:7610-9265 GCA_964419235.1 uncultured Bacteroidales bacterium | reverse complement strand
TTAGACTTTAGATAATTCATAACTATTATAAAGTGATATAATATAAAAACTCAGTATTCCTGTTTCTGTTAGTATGCCAATTAGTAATCAAAATTGCCGATATTTAAGGTCTTGCAATATATTTAATTCTACTTTACTGCTTAAAAATTAAACCCTCAAACACTCCTATCAGCGTTTTCGCAAAACATCAAATGCACACAGATAACCACTAAAAATTGCTCCTGAAAAACCGCCTCCAATTTTTGTCCACGCCGACGCAAAATGCAGGTTGTCAATTGATTCTATTTTATCGGTCATAACCCTTTGGGGTGTTTGTGCAAATCCGTAAACGGCTCCCTCGGGGTTTAAGGTATAGCGTGCAACGGTTTTTGATGTTCCCACCTCATAATATTCAATTTGATCTTTAATACCGGGTATAAGCTTCTCTAACCTGTTGGCAAATATTTTACCAACCTCATCCTTTTTTGCCTTATACTCCTGTTTATTAAGCTTTTCCCAATCGGTAAAATAGTCGATGCAGCAAATAACGCCCACGCTTTTCCCTTTTGGGGCAAGTGCCGAATCAACTTGGCTGTAATCAATAAACGTAAAACTGCGCTTATTAAAATCGGCCATGTTATTGTTTTTTATGTCGCCCTGCGTTTTAACCGAACCGTCGTAAATAAAAGTTGAATAGTACTTATTGCCCAACTCTTTAACCTGTTTTTTAAAGCCAAAATAGATAGTTAACAACGATGCGCCGATTTCCAATTTGTCGGTTTTTTGCTGCAAAGGCTTGCCATACTCTTTTGGCAAAAGTGTTTTTGCAACATTTGGCATGGCGGCATTGGCAATAATATCATCGGCAAACACGGTAATTGTCTCTGACAGATTTTGTGAGTTATTTTTATATTTTACTCCAACTGCCTTGTGGTTTTCGGTAATTATTTCGGTAACAATATTATTTAGTTTAACCTCTCCCCCATTTTGCGAGATATAATTAGCAAGGTAATCAGAAAGTTTTTGCGAACCCCCTTTTATAAAATTGCCGCCACCTTGGTAATAACTACCTTGAGCTATGCTGTAATAGTTTAACGAAAGTGAGTAGGGGTCGTCATGAAAATATCCGAGGTTTCCGAGAAGCACAAGCTTTAAATCATTGTTTGTTATTATTGAGTCGAGAAATTCGCCTATTGATGTTTCTGCTTTGCCAACCAACTCTTTAACCTTTGTTTTTGCATTAAGTATTTGATTGAAATAAGCTTTTATCCCTTTTTCTTCGTCAGGAAAATTTTCGGTCAAAACTTCAATTGCCTTTTCGGGCTCATGCGGAATTGTTATTTCATATCGGCTGTTAACAAAACGGTAAAACTCGGGCACTTTAAGAAAATCCACCTTATCAAACACGCCAAGGTCGCGAAATATCTTTGTTTTCATATCCCTTTTGTCGAGTCCGTCCATTTCGTGCAGCCCAACCTCAAAAACAAACCCCTTACGCTTAAATGTTGTGGCACATCCGCCCGGCCTGTCGTGCTGTTCAATTAACAATACTTTTTTACCCGCTTTTGTTAGCTTTGCTCCTGCGGTAAGCCCGCCAAGTCCTGCGCCAATTACTATTGTATCAAATTTCATCTGTTTATAATTAAGGCATTAAAAAAATAAGTCGTTTGTATAAT
>CAYQPP010000137.1:0-7510 GCA_964419235.1 uncultured Bacteroidales bacterium | reverse complement strand
TCAAATTACTCTTCAATAGGATACCTTTTAAACTCTGCATTTCTGTCAAACAAGTATCTGTATGTTATATAGTGCTTTACCGACACGCATCCCACCGACATAAATATTTTTCTCATTTTGGGATTAAAATCGCCAACCCACGAGAATTCAATCTCTTTGTACTGTGGTTTATGCTCTAATGCCTCGGCAATTTTCATTATAAACGCCGACTCGATGCCAAGGTTCTGAAATTCGGGTATAACGCCCATAAGCACGCCGCGAGCACGAGAGATAACCTTTCTGCTTTTCAGGTAAACAAACTTTAACTTGTTCCATATGTTAAGGTTGCCGTTCATATGTTTTAATATCTCGTTTAAATCGGGGTACATTAAATAGATAGCTATGGGCTTGCCGTCTTTGTATGCCAGCCAAATAAACTCTTCATCAATAATAGCCTTGGCTTTTTTAAGCGTTTTACGGATATACTCGCCTTTTAATGGCTCAAAATTCTCTTTAAACGAGTCCCACGCTGTATTAAACACCTCGGCAAAATCTTTTGTGAATTTTTCCTGTTCGCTCCATTTAAAATGTTTGAATTCGTACCCCGGCTTTTTTGATACCCACTCGGCGATACGCAAAAACCTGTCGTCAAGTTTTTTTGTTACATCAAGGTGAAAGCCCTCTTGCTTAAAGTATGTTTTAAACCCGTAATCTTCAAATAGTTGCTGGTAATAATCATGGTTATAAGCCACTTCGTACGACGGGTGAGTGAAACCATCAACAAGCAAGCCCCAGTAGCTGTCTCTTTCGCCAAAGTTTATGGGCCCATCCATAGCCTGCATGTTTTTGCTTGTCAACCACGCTTTTGCCGTATCAAAAAGAAGGGTTGCCGCTTTTTTATCATCTATACATTCAAAAAAACCAACTCCACCCGTAGGCTGCTCTTCGGCTTTTGAGGTGTTATAATCAATAAATGCTGCAATGCGCCCAATCAGTTTTCCTTTATCGTCTTTTATTACCCAACGCTCGGCAATTCCATGCTTGTAGTAAACATTTTTTTTAGGATCAAAAACGGCATCAATTTCATTATCGATAGGACAAACCCATGTAGCATTGTTTTTATAAATTATTTTAGCAGCTTCAATAAACTCTTTCCTCCCCTTTTTATCTGCTACTTTTGTTATATTCATATACTAAACGGTTTGTTTCAAATAAATTTGGTTAATTATGTGTTGGTATTTTTCGGTAATAAACTTACGTTTAAGTTTTAATGTTGGCGAAAGCTCTCCGGTTGCCGGCGACCAAACATCAGGAATTATCCTGAACCTGCTAATCCTTTCAAAATCGGATACGTTTTTGTTATGCTTTTGCACCTCTTTATTCAGAATATCCATTAATTTATTGTTTTTTACAAGATCGGTGTAGTTGTTAATGGTAATGTTGTTTGCTTCACACCAATCTTTTATATACAAATAATCGGGGGCAATTATTGCGCTTGCAAATTTTTCATGCTCGCCAATAACCATCATGTTTTCAATAAACAGCGACTCTTTAAATTTATTTTCAATTACTTGAGGAACAATAAATTTACCGCTCGACAGTTTAAATATCTCCTTTTTGCGGTCGGTTACCCTCAAAAACTTATTGTCTTCTAATGTGCCTATGTCGCCGGTACAAAACCATCCGTCATCGGTAAATACGCTTTTTGTAAGCTCGGGGTCTTTATAGTAGCCCACCATTACGTTGTGTCCTTTACAGAGAATCTCGCCGTCATCGGCAATTTTTACCTCAACACCGTCAATTAGCGGCCCAACCGAGCCAAGCCTCAAATTAGGGCTGCTTTTTCGGTTAATTGTAATAATAGGCGATGTTTCGGTTAGCCCGTACATATTGAGTATTTTTATTCCGGCAGCCCAAAAAATCCGTTCAATCCTTGGTTGCAATGCTGCGCCCCCACAGCCCACCGATTCAATGTTTCCGCCAATAGCCTTGCGCCATTTCGAAAAAATAAGTTTGTCGGCAATTCTCAGCTTTAGCTTGTACAGCCAACTGCTTTCATCAACCGGTTTGTACTTTAACCCAACCTTAACAGCCCAAAAGAATATCACTTTTTTTATTCCTGTAAGCTTTTTGCCTTTTTTTATTATCGAATCAAATATTTTTTCAAGAATACGCGGAACAGCATCAAAGCCATGAGGTTTTATTTGCCCCATATCGGCTGCTATTGTGCCCATACTCTCGGCATAATAAATACTGCAACCGCTATACTGGGTTTGATAATTCCCCATACGCCCGCCAACATGGCATAATGGTAAAATACTCAAATATTTTTGCTCAGGCTTCATGCCAAAAATATCAGCAGCAGCCAAAAAATTCCTAACCATATTAGTGTGCGAAAGCATAACTCCCTTTGACGTGCCGGTTGTGCCCGAGGTGTAAATCAACGATGCAAAATCATCAGGCTTAATTTCTGTTTTTATCTTCTCAACCTCGTTTTTATAATATACTGCGCTCTTTTTGCCAAGAGACACTATCTCTTTCCAATTTTTTTCTCCCTCAATATCATCAAAAGTGTAAATACCCTCAATACTGCTCAATTCATCGATTACCGGTTTTAGTTTTTTTAGCAGTTTGCTGTCCGATATAAAAACAAACTTTGAATCGGAGTGCTTCAAAATATCGCCATACTCGTTTGCACTAAGCGATGTATATAACGGAACGTGCACTACCCCAATCATTGCCATCCCCATATCAATAAAATTCCACTCGGGCCTGTTGTTTGAAATTGTGGCAATTTTATCGCCCTTTTTAAACCCCGATGCCAATAGCCCATAGCTTATTTGATACGAAAAATCAATATATTGTTGAGTACTGTATTTTACCCATTTCCCATTCTGTTTAACCCCAAATGCATCATCTTTAATAAAATTCTCTTGATACCTTTCTAACAAATCGAAGGTTCTTGTAATCTCCATTTTTGCAAATTTTAGTGTACAAAATATCCAAACTTATAACCCTATCTTGATAATTTTTCATGCACAATATACATATAATGTATTAAAAGGCAAATTGCCGACCAGTTAAAATTAGAGGAGAATATATGGAACCCCGAAGCAAAGCCTTGAGGAATTATTTTGATTAATTTATTATTTGGCTAAACCTGTTTAGCTTATCATAAAATACATAATTTTTTTATTCTTGTGTTAAACTACTTTTTCAAAAAATTAACTGATAAAAAACAGCCTTTTAAACACATTTGTATTTAAAAGGTTAGTAAATTTGCGCTTTAATTTCATAAACGGTTACGTATGTCAAAAATTGATAAAGACAAAAAATTGTTTGAGGAGTTTCCACCAATAACAACTAAGGAGTGGGAAGAAAAAATTGTTAAAGATTTAAAAGGTGCCGACTATGAGCGTAAGCTTGTTTGGCGTACTAATGAAGGCTTTAACGTGCAACCATATTATCGTCAAGAAAATTTGAATAAAATAGATTACCTTGATGTTGCACCACAAGAATTCCCGTTTGTAAGAGGGAATAAAACTGATAAAAACTCATGGCTTATCCGTCAGGAGATTGAGGCCGACAATTTAAGCGAAGCAAACAAAAAAGCCCTTGTGCTTTTAAATAAAGGTGTTAACTCGTTTGGGTTTATTATTGATAAAGATGCGCCTTTAACAAAAAGCGGTCTCGCAGTTTTGCTAAACGGACTCCTTTTAAATAAAATTGAAGTTAATTTTGTTGCAGGATACGGCTCTTTAAATGTAGTTAAAGCGTTAAATGAGTATTTATCTGACAAAACAGCAATAAACGGTTCAGCAACCTTTGACCCTATAATGTATTTGGCAAAATCAGGAAAATTTTGCTCTGCCAACCCAATGGCCGATGCCGTTGAGATAGTTAAAAACTCGCAAGAAATTGCCAACTTTAGAAGCATTACCATAAGGGGCGATATATTTGAAAATGCAGGCTCGTCAATAGTTCAGGAGCTGGGTTTCTCATTGGCAGTAGCCAATGAATATATGACAAACCTTACCGATGCAGGCATTTCGGCCGACAATGCAGCCAACAGTATTAAATTCCAGTTTGCAACAGGCTCAAACTATTTTATGGAGATTGCCAAAATACGTGCTGCACGGTTGCTTTGGGCAAACATTGTAAAACAGTATAACCCAAAAAATGAACAATCGTGCATGGCAAAAATTCATGCTGTTACCTCCGATTGGAACAAAACCGTTTACGACCCATATGTAAATATGCTCCGCACACAAACCGAGGCAATGTCGTCAATTCTTGGAGGCGTTGATTCAATGACAGTAAAAAGCTTTAATACTGTTTATGAAAACCCAACCGAATTTAGCGAGCGTATTGGCCGCAACCAACAACTGCTACTAAAAGAGGAGTCGCATTTTGATAAAGTTGTTGACCCCGGTGCAGGTTCATATTATATTGAAACGCTTACCGACAGCATTGCCGAGCAAGCGTGGAAACTTTTTGTTGAAGTTGAAAATAAAGGTGGTTTTGTAACTGCATTTAAAGCTGGGTTTATTCAAAATATTATTAAAAAAACCAGCCAAAAACGCGATATGGACATTGCCAACCGCAAAGAGAACTTTTTGGGTGTTAACCAATTCCCAAACTTTACCGAGCATCTTGACAAAGAGCTAAACCAAACACTGTTTGAAAAACCAACCTTTACAGATACCATTGCCGAGCCATTGCCAAAATACCGTGGTGCAATGACAATAGAGGCTTTACGCTACAAAACAGATAGGTTTTCGACAAACAACAAGCGCCCGTTGGCATTTATGCTTACCATAGGCAAATTAAATATGCGCAAGGCAAGGGCTCAGTTTGCCTGTAACTTTTTTGCCGTTGCCGGATTCGATGTTCAAGACAATAATGGTTTTGAAACCATTGACGAAGGGGTTAAGGCAGCACAAAACGCAAAAGCCGACATTATAGTCATATGCAGCTCAGACGAGGAGTATGCCGAATATGCACCTGCACTAAAAAAACAAGCAGGCAATGCAATTACAGTTGTTGCAGGTTACCCCAAAGAGTTTATGGATAAACTTAATGACGCAGGGGTAGAGCATTTTATTCATGTAAAAAGCAACTTAATAGATACTTTAACAGGATTTCAAAAAGAATTAGGAATATAAAAAAGTTGCAAATTTCACGTTGCAATATTTTATACATGCAACCTGTAACATGCAACCTGTAACTTAATAGATATGAAACCAGATTTTAAAAATATTGATTTCAGGACTGTTTCAAAAGCCGAAAAATCGGTTAAGAAGCAGGATAAACTAAAAAATACAAAAAAAGATTGGATTACCGCCGAGCAAATTCCGGTTAAACCGGTATATACCAAACACGATTTGGAAGGCATGCAACACCTGAATTATGCAGCAGGTTTAGCGCCATTTTTGCGCGGCCCATATTCGGGTATGTATGCCATGCGCCCTTGGACGGTACGCCAATATGCAGGGTTTTCAACTGCCGAGGAGTCAAATGCCTTTTACCGCAGAAACCTTGCCGCAGGGCAAAAGGGGCTATCGGTTGCTTTTGACTTGGCCACACACCGAGGCTACGACAGCGATCACCCACGCGTAATTGGCGATGTGGGAAAAGCAGGTGTGGCCATCGACTCTATTTTGGACATGAAAATACTTTTTGACCAAATACCACTAAACAAAATGTCGGTATCAATGACCATGAACGGCGCAGTATTGCCCATTATGGCATTTTATATTGTAACTGCATTGGAGCAAGGCGCAAAATTAGAGGAGCTGGCAGGGACTATCCAAAACGACATATTAAAAGAGTTTATGGTGCGGAATACATATATTTTCCCGCCAAAATTCTCGATGAAAACCATTGCCGATATTTTTGAATACACTTCGAAATATATGCCAAAATTCAACTCAATATCAATATCGGGTTACCACATGCAAGAGGCGGGCGCAACCAACGACATTGAGATGGCATATACCCTTGCCGACGGCTTAGATTACTTGCGCACAGGCATTAAGGCCGGTATTGACATTGATGCCTTTGCCCCGCGATTATCGTTTTTTTGGGCGGTTGGCATGAACCACTTTATGGAGATTGCCAAAATGCGTGCCGCACGTATGATTTGGGCTAAGCTTGTAAAACAGTTTAACCCAAAAAACCCGAAATCACTCGCACTGCGCACACACTCCCAAACATCGGGCTGGAGCCTTACCGAACAAGACCCGTTTAACAATGTGGGGCGTACTTGCATTGAGGCAATGAGTGCAGCATTAGGGCATACACAATCGTTGCATACAAATGCGCTTGATGAGGCAATTGCCCTGCCAACCGATTTCTCGGCCAGAATTGCCCGTAACACCCAAATATACCTACAAGACGAGACTCAAATATGCCGCTCATTAGACCCGTGGGCAGGCTCATATTATGTTGAGAGTTTAACGCAAGAGATTTACAACAAGGCATGGAAACTGATTGAGGAGGTTGAGGAGTTAGGCGGAATGTCAAAAGCTATCGAAACAGGTATTCCAAAAATGAGAATTGAGGAGGCTGCCGCCCGCGCCCAAGCAAAAATTGATTCGGGTGCACAAACCATTGTTGGTATAAATAAATTTAGATTAGAAAAAGAGGATCCGTTAGAAATTCTTGAGGTTGACAATACAGCAGTTCGCGAGTCGCAGCTAAAACGCCTTGCCAAGTTAAAAGCAAACCGTAACGAAAATGATGTTAAGGCTGCACTTGATGCTATTACCAAATGTGCCGAAACAGGCAATGGCAATTTATTGGAACTTGCCGTTGAAGCTGCAAAAAAACGTGCTACCTTAGGCGAAATTTCTGATGCATGCGAAAAAATAGTAGGGAGGTATAAAGCTGTGATACGATCAATTTCAGGAGTATATTCATCGGAGGCAAAAAACGACCCCAATTTTGAAAAAGCACGAGCAATGTGTGCCGAGTTTGCAAAAAAAGAGGGACGCCAACCCCGTATTATGATTGCCAAAATGGGGCAAGATGGACACGACCGCGGTGCAAAAGTTGTTGCAACAGGATATGCCGACATAGGCTTTGACGTGGACATTGGCCCATTATTTCAAACCCCCGAGGAGGCTGCCAAAGATGCTGTGGAAAACGATGTGCACATAATGGGCGTATCATCACTTGCCGCAGGGCATAAAACATTAGTCCCTGCTGTTATTGCAGAACTTAAAAAGCTTGACCACGAAGACATTATGGTAATTGCAGGCGGTGTAATTCCTGCCCAAGATTATAAGTTTTTGTATGATGCGGGAGTAGTCGGCATTTTTGGCCCCGGCACATCGGTATCAAAAGCCGCCGTACAAATTCTTGACATATTATTGAAAACTATTGAATAACTTTTACATTGAAATATTCAATTTCAAATTAAGATTTTCAATGTAAATAAAAATTATGTAAATATAATAATATTGAAAACCACCCAAAATATAGGGTGGTTTCTTTGTTTTACAACAACATAAAAATGCAATAAAATCAA
>CAYQPP010000136.1:0-9377 GCA_964419235.1 uncultured Bacteroidales bacterium | reverse complement strand
TTTATTTGGGTGTATAAAATAATTACAAAACACCCCAAATTTTCAATAAGTTTGCAAAGCAAACTTATTGAAAATTTGGGGTACATGAGTAGATTATACCACAATACACCAAGCTAAAGCATGGTGTTATTCTCATAATATCACGATATTTAACTAAAGCATAAAATAAAACAAGGTTCGGTAATTTTTTTCAGATTGTTGTAACACCACCCTCCGGGTAGTTTGCGATATACTTGTTATAGGTAGTAAAGACCTAACGGATTATTGCGTAGGTTGTTAAAAAAATAAATATACAATTATTGCCAAAGGCAGAGGCGGGGAGAAGTAATTATTATATCAGCCTAAGCTAAAGCAAGGCGTTAATTTTATATTAATCGGGTTAAAAAGGTCGATTTTTTGCAAATCAGTAAAAAGATTAAGAAAATTAAAATATTTTTGCCAAATTATAGTTTATTGAATGTAGCCTAAATATAATGGTTGGTAATTTTAAAAGTTTATAAACACTCGGTTTAGGCATAAAACACTATTTGATTTGCAGATACTAAAAAATATTTTTTATAAGTCGGTACTATTTTTGGTAATTGTGGTTTTCGCCTTAAGCTGCTCTACTAAAAAAAATACTGTTGTTACCCGCACCTATCATAATATAACCGCTTACTACAATGTTTTTTTTAATGGCAAAGAGGCTTTTAAAAGCGGGGTAAAAAAAATTGATGAGGGGTATAAGGATAACTATTCGTTAATATTGCCTGTTTTTAAATTTAGCGATAATGAAGCTATTAGGGCAGGTTATGCCGATATGAACCGAGTAATCGAAAAGGGTTCAAAATGTATTCGCAAACACTCTATTAAGGCAAAACCAAAACGCAAAGAGGGTAAAAAGAGAGATAAGGATTACAAAAAGTTTTATAATCAAAAAGAGTTTGTAAAATGGATTGATGATTCTTACTTGCTGATTGGCAAAGGGCATTTTTATAAGCACGATTTTTATCCTGCCATTGAGTCGTTTAACTATATTATTAAAGAATATTCTGACAAGCCTATTAAATACGAAGGGTACTTGTGGCTTACGCGCACCTATGCAGTAATGAAAAAATATGACAGGGCCCTCGAGTTTTTGAGTAAGCTCGAATCGGAAAAAAAGAAAATACCTGAATCGCTAATCGGGCCAATTGCCGTAACCCGAGCCGATATTTTAATTCGTACCAAACAGTTTGAGTCGGCAATACCTTTTATGATTGAAGGTGTTGAAAACACAAAATCAAAAAAAGAGAAAATTCGCTATCAGTATATTCTTGCGCAACTGTATCAGGAGACAAAAGAGTTAAAAAAAGCTTACGAGGCGTATGGCAAGGTGGTTGATATGAACCCGAATTATGAAATGACTTTTAATGCACGAATTAACAGGGCAAGCATATTTAATGCCACAGCCCAAGATAGCCGCCAACTGCAAAAGGAGCTTAATAAAATGCTTAAAGATGATAAAAATATTGATTATCGCGACCAGATTTATTATGCTCTCGGTAATATTGCCTATAACGAAACAAGGGACAAGGATGCTTTAGATTATTTTTTATTATCGGCAAATTCGAGCACCGAAAACACTAACCAAAAAGCCATATCGTACTTAGCTGCGGCCGACCTCTATTTTGAGCGCCCCGACTATAAAAACTCACAAGTATATTATGATAGTTCGATGGTATTTTTATCAAAAGAGTACCCCAACTATATGCAAATAAAAAGCAAAAGCGAAAACTTAAACGATTTGGTAAAAAATCTTGATATTATTGAACGTCAAGACAGTTTGCAGCATGTTGCATCATTAACCGAATCGGAACGAAATGCTGTAATTGACAGAATAATTGAAAGCCTTATTGAAAAAGAGAGGCTTGAAAAAGAGCAGCTGGCTCAAGAGCAACGCGATTTAGCGTATTTGCAGCAGCAAGGCAGGCAAATGAATAATAAGGAGAGCAACCAATGGTATTTTTATAATCCGGCAATGCTAAGTATGGGGCAGTCGGAGTTTAAGAAAAAATGGGGCGAAAGGAAAAACGAGGATAACTGGAGGAGGAAAAACAAAACCGTAATGGACTGGGACAGTTTTGACGGGGAAGTTTCAGACAGTAGTACAAATGAAAATATTTACAGCAACAAAACCCGTGAGTACTACTTGGTTGATTTGCCATTGTCAGACTCGGCAATGCAAGTATCAAAAGAAAAAGTTGAAGGCGCTTATTACAACATGGCTACCATTTATAAAGAAAAATTTAACGATTTTCCGTTAAGCGCAAAAGGGTATCTCAATTTATTGAAAGATTTTCCCGAAACCGAATACAAGCTGTCAACCTATTACAATTTGTATAAGCTGTATTATTTATCAAAAGACTATGAAAAGGCCGACAAATACAAAAACCTTATTATAACAGAATATCCCGATAGCGAATATGCAAAGGTGTTGAGCAACCCCGATTATTTTATACAACTTGAAAAAATAGAGAATCAGGTAAAGTTTATTTATCAGGCAACCTATAAATATTTTATAAACGATAATTGCGACGAGGTATATTATAACTACAAATATGCCGATTCGGCATACTCCGACAGCAAACTGATACCAAAATTTGCCCTATTGTCAACCTTATGCAGCGGCCATTCGGGCGACACGGTTGCCTTTAAAGACAGCTTAAACAGTTTTAAAGAGCGGTATCCCGGAACAGAGGAAGCAACTTACGTAGAGGAGGTTTTGGCTGCGTTAGACCGCGAAACCCGCGAAGTTATACTTGAAGAGGAGGAGGTTTTTGGAGGAGAACTTGCCACCGTTGACAATATTGACTCTATTGATGTGTCGATGTACAATTTTAACCCCGATGTTAACCATTATTATTTAGTGGTGGTGGCAAACCAAAAATCAGATGCCAACAGAATACAGTTTAACCTCACAAATTTTAACCTCGACTACTACTCTTTTCTCGAATTTGATGTAAGTAATTCACTTTTGTCGGCCGATTATACTTTAATAACAGTAAAAAATTTCAAAAACAAGAATATGGCCAACAACTATTTTGAATCAATTGGTATTGCAGGCGAAATATTTAATGAAATTGATGGCGACACATACAAAGAGTTTATTATATCGAAAGAAAATTTTGAGGTGTTTAAAAAAGACAAAAACCTGTTGAGGTATCAAAAGTTTTTTGATGATAATTACCTAAGCAACTAACCTGATTAATTCATAAACCCTGTCATTTGGTTGGCAGTTGTTAATTATTGCAGGTTACAGCTTAAGCAATATTTTGCGAATAAACACTCTATTTTGGTTTAATGTGTTTATTTTCAATAATATAAAGAATTTCAATAATAAACTTTCCGTAAATACGGAATCAACAAATTAAAATAGAGGCTAAGAAAAAGTTTATTGCTGCTTAGCGAGAATTAAAATGCCGATATTTAAACATTTAGCATTTATTGACCGTTTAATCAAAAGAATTCCTCGGGGCTTTGCCAAGGGGGTAGCCAACTTTAAGAATTTTCTTTATTGGCACTAATCGGCAACAAAAATTTAATATAAAGTAAAAAGCATTCTATAAAACTAAAAACACATGAAACAGATAGAGATTCTTTGGGTTGATGATGAAATTGATTTACTGAAACCGCATATAATATTTTTAGAGACAAAAGGGTATAAGCTTGAAACCGTTAACAATGGCTCCGATGCCATTGACATGGTTAAAGAAAAAGTTTACGACTTAATTTTTCTTGACGAAAATATGCCCGGACTGACAGGGCTCGAAACATTGGCACAAATTAAAGATATCCGCTCGGCAATACCCGTGGTTATGATTACCAAAAGCGAAGAGGAGTATATAATGGACGAAGCCATTGGGTCAAAAATTGCCGATTACCTTATAAAACCTGTTAACCCAAAGCAGATTTTGATGGCCATAAAAAAAATTACCGACCAAAAACGGTTGGTTAGCGAAAAAACAACCTCAAATTATCAATCGGAGTTTGGCAAGTTGGGGTTGCAGATAAGCGACTCAATGACTGCCGATGAGTGGAAAAACACATTCAAAAAACTTGTTTATTGGGAGTTGGAGCTTGAACAAAGCAGCGGTCAACAAATGGACGAGGTGTTAAAAATGCAAAAAACCGACGCCAACAACAGCTTTGCCAAATTTATTAAAAAAAATTATGTCGATTGGTTTAATTCCGATTCGGAGAGCCGCCCGTTAATGTCGCCAAACGTTTTTCAGCAAAAGGTTTTTCCCATGTTAAATAGGGGCGAGCAGGTTGTAACCCTTGTAATCGACAATTTGCGCTTTGACCAATGGAAAACCATTGAGCCGCTTTTGGCGCAGTACTACACCGTAAATGACGAGGATCTGTTTTTTAGTATTTTGCCCACAGCCACCCAATTTGCGCGCAACTCTATGTTTGCAGGGCTAATGCCTTCCGAAATTGAAAAACTGCATCCCCAATTATGGGTAAACGAAGACGAAGAGGGCGGCAAAAACCAGTTTGAAGAAGAGCTGATGCAAAAACAGATGGCAAGGCTTGGCATAAAATCATCGTTTTACTACAATAAAATAACCAATATCGAAAAGGGCAAAAAACTGCTGTCGAACGCATCGCAAATTTTAAACCACCAGCTTTCGGTAATAGTTGTAAATTTTGTTGATATGCTATCGCATGCCCGCACCGAAATGGATATGATAAGGGAGCTTGCAGGCGACGAGTCGGCTTACAGAAGCATTACCCTTTCGTGGTTTGAGCACAGCACGCTGTTTGAGCTGTTGAAGTTTTTGGCAACAAAAAAAGTAAAAGTGGTAATAACCACCGACCACGGCACCATTAGGGTAAACAATCCTGTAAAAGTAACAGGCGACAAAAACACAAGTACAAATTTGCGCTATAAGCAGGGCAAAACGTTAAGCTATAATGCCAAAAATGTTTTTGAAGTTACAAACCCCCAATCAATATACCTGCCAAAATTAAATGTAAGCTCGTCGTATATTTTTGCCTATGCCGATGATTTTTTGGCTTACCCTAACAATTATAACTATTATGTAGGGTACTATAAAAACACCTTTCAGCATGGGGGCGTATCGTTGGAGGAGATGTTGATTCCGCTTATTACGCTTGAGCCTAAATAGGATTTTAAGTAGGTAATAGGCATGCTAAACGCTCATTACGGCAAAATCAATAATTTTTGCCGCAAGGTTTGCTGTAATATTGTCTCTGTCTAATGCCGGATTCAGCTCTGCTATATCAAAAGAGATAACCTTTTTTGTGTTAAACAGAAAAGTAAGCATCTTAAAAACAAAATAGGGGGTAAAACCCAGCGGCGAAGGGGCACTCACACCCGGAGCATATGCCGACGAAAAGCCGTCCATATCAATTGTTATGTATAAAAAATCAACATTGTCGATAAATGGTGTTAGCTTCTCTTTTAGGGCTTGCAACTCTGAACTTGACGATTCGCAATCATAATTAATTGCATAATCGATATTGCTTTGCCGTTTTGCAATTTCAAACAACTCTTTTGTGTTTGATTGTTGTTGAATACCAATAGCAAAATACGAGGCGTTATTATTTTCGGTTAGAATTTGATTAAACGGTGTCCCTGAATTTGCTCTGTTTTCAACGGGGCGTAAATCAAAATGTGCATCAAAATTTATTATTCCAATTTTATTTTTGCGGCTGCCCGCCATTTTATTGTTGATGCCGTTAAAATGGGCATACGACATATCGTGTCCGCCGCCTATGGCAATAGGAAAAACATTGTTGTTTATAAGGTTTGCTATATGGCTTGCAAACAGTTCCTGACAAGCTTCCATATCGTCATTGTTGCAAATAATATCGCCAACATCGGCAACCTGTTTATTATCAAAATGTATAGGCAATTTTGCCAAGCGCTCCCTTACCGATTTGGGACCATCATTTGAGCCTATTCTACCCCTGTTCCTCCTAACACCTTCGTCGCAAGCATATCCTATTAGGGCAATATCAAATCCTGAATATAGTGTTTGTTTTTCGGCATCAATCAATTTAATCTCTTGGTGCCAATATTGGTTTTCAATATCAGGATTTGATTTGCGCCCTTGCCAATAGGCTTTTTCGGCCGGTTTATATTCGGCATTTACAGAATATGCAAAGTTGTTTGCCATATGTTAAAACAGACCTTCCAATAATTCATCATCAACCAAATTTGGAATGGTAACCTTTAAATTCGGCGTACGCTCCATCTCCCTTTTTACAGCAAATAGCGAACCGCTGTTTCTTGCCCAACTCCTTCGGGCAATACCGTTGTTGACATCGAAAAACAGCATTTTTTTAAGCCGCGCCTCTGCTTCAGGGGTTCCGTCAAGCAGCATACCAAAGCCTCCGTTCATAACTTCGCCCCAGCCAACACCGCCGCCATTGTGAATTGATACCCATGTTGCGCCTCTAAAGCTATCGCCAATTACGTTTTGTATTGCCATATCGGCTGTAAATTTACTGCCATCGTAAATGTTTGAAGTCTCCCTGTACGGCGAGTCTGTTCCGCTAACATCGTGGTGGTCTCTGCCAAGAACAACAGGCCCAATTTTGCCCGCCTTTATTGCATCGTTAAAAGCCTTTGCAATTTTTGCGCGTCCCTCGGCATCGGCATATAAAATACGGGCTTGCGAGCCCACCACCATTTTGTTCTTTTTGGCGTCCTTAATCCAAGTAATGTTATCTTGCATCTGCAGCTGAATCTCCTCGGGCGAGTTTTCCATAATTTCTTGCAAAACCTCCATTGCCATACGGTCTGTTTGGTCTAAATCTTCGGGTTTACCCGATGTGCAAACCCAGCGGAACGGACCAAAACCATAGTCGAAGCACATAGGCCCAAGAATATCTTGAACATATGAAGAGTAGCGGAAATCAATATTGTTTTTGGCCATAATATCGGCACCTGCCCTTGAGGCTTCTAATAAAAATGCGTTTCCGTAATCGAAAAAATATGTGCCTTTTGCCGTATGGTTATTTATTGCGGCAGCATGCCTGCGAAGTGTTGCTTGAACCTTTTCTTTAAACAAACCGGGGTTTTCGCGTATCAGTCTGTTCGACTCTTCGTATGAAATATCAACGGGGTAATATCCGCCTGTCCACGGAATATGCAATGAAGTTTGGTCGGAGCCCACATGAACAAAAATGTCCTCTTTGTCAAAACGCTCCCAAACATCGACAACATTGCCAATATATGCGATAGACACTACCTCGTTGTTTTTTTGGGCTTTTTTAACCCTTAAAATCAACTCATCCATATTGTCGATAAGCACATCAACCCAGCCCTGCTCGTGCCTTTTTGTTGCTGCTTTTTTATTTACCTCGGCGGCAACCGAAATACAGCCCGCAATATTACCTGCTTTTGGCTGGGCCCCGCTCATGCCGCCTAAACCTGATGTCAAAAATATTTTTCCTGATGGTGTATCTCCCTTTTTTAAGATTTTGCGGAAAGCATTCATTAAAGTAATTGTTGTACCGTGAACAATTCCTTGAGGCCCGATATACATAAACGAGCCTGCCGTCATTTGTCCGTATTGCGTAACGCCAAGCGCATTATGTTTTTCCCAATCGTCGGGGCTTGAGTGGTTTGGTATCATTAAACCGTTGGTTACAATTACCCGCGGCGACTCTTTTGATGAAGGGAATAAGCCCATAGGGTGGCCCGAATACATGTTCAACGTCTGTTCGTTTGTCATGGTGGCCAAATATTGCATTGTTAAAAGGTACTGCGCCCAATTTTGAAAAACAGCCCCGTTTCCACCATAGGTAATAAGCTCCTCGGGATGCTGTGCCACAGCTGGGTTTAAGTTGTTTTGCATCATTAACATAATACCTGCCGCTTGCTGCGATTTTGCAGGATATTCTGATATTGGGCGTGCATACATTTCGTAAGCCGGCTTAAAACGGTACATATAAATTCTGCCAAAATCTTGTAATTCTTGGGCAAATTCAACCGATAAAACTTTGTGCCACTTTTTTGGAAAGTATCGCAGCGCATTGCGTATGGCCAATTGTTTTTCGTCAACCGATAAAATGTCTTTTCTTTTTGGGGCTCTGTTTATCCCATCGGGATAATCTCTTTTTGCAGGTAATTCCGAAGGTATCCCTTGCAATATTTGTTCTTTAAATGTCATAGTTTTATGTTTTTTTAAATTCCACACTTGTGGGGGTTTTTCCGCAGCTTGCTGCGAAATACAATGATTTATATAAATTTTTCAATGAACTATTGATTTTGCTATTTGCAAATATATATCTACTTTTGATACTTAACAAGACCATTTGTGTTAACATTTGATAACTATGAGTAATCAATTAGAGTTTAGGCATTATAGATATTTTTTGGCTGTTGCCAAAGAGTTGCACTTTAGAAAAGCTGCCGAGCAGTTATATATATCGCAGCCCGGCCTTAGCCGCCAAATAAAACAGATGGAAGAAGATTTGGGCATTAAACTGTTTGAGCGCCACAATCGAAAAGTTGAGCTTACCAAGGCAGGGGAGTATCTGCAAAAAGAGCTTATAACAAATTTTAAGCATTTTGATGAGATATTGTACCGTGCCAAACTGTTAAATGATGGCATTGATGGCAACCTAAAATTGAGCTACGTAGGTTCTGCAATGCATAAACTAATTCCTGAACTGTTATTGAGATTTAGGGAAACAAATAAGAATGTTTTAATAAATTTAACCGAAGTCGATAATAAAAGGCAGATACAAGCCCTTTTAAATCAAGAAATTGATATAGGTTTTGTTAGGATGGAGCGCGTTCCGAAAGGGTTAGAGATATACCATGCATTGGAGGATACGTTTTCGTTGGTATTGCCCGAAAACCATAAAATAAGCTCGTCAAATTTCAAGGGTTTATCGCAATTTAAAGATGAGCATTTTATACTTTTTGATGCTTCGTACAGCGAGTCGTATTACGAAAAAATGATGCAGATATTTGACGATAGCGGGTTTTTTCCAACTATTTCGCACTCAACGGTTAACGCAAGCTCAATTTACCGGTTGGTTGAAAATGCTTTTGGTATTTCTATTGTGCCAACATCATTGCAATATGGTTATAATATGAAAATTAAATTTATTGAATTGGATAGTATTTCGCAGCGCACTACATTAAAAATTGTGTGGAATAGCATGAATACAAATCCTGTTTTGCAAAATTTTATTGATATTTTATATCATAAAAATTTGGTTTGAATATTTGTAATGTTAACCAATTATTTACAACAAAATAAACCACTATGGAATAGATGCACCATAGGCTTGGCTATGAATGGAATTCAGCAATTTAAACTTGTAAGTAAAAAAACTACACTAAAATATATTTGCGAATAAAGAAAATT
>CAYQPP010000135.1:5343-9443 GCA_964419235.1 uncultured Bacteroidales bacterium | reverse complement strand
ATTTTCATAAGTTTAGCATGTTGGTTTGGATAACGAAGCGCCTGCTTCGTTTTAAGATGGTTGGTAGTTTTTCAATTGTAACACCGCCCTCTAAGCGGTTTGTGTTTAAATCAAATATTATCATAGCACCGCCCGGAGGGCGGCGTTACATGATGCGTATAGTTTTGTGCTTTTGCAACATTGCCCAAAGGGCGGCAATCCATTATAATAATATTTTTTAGTTTTTCATCATGATTTTTTAATCAAACAGCATCTATTTAATACTGTATATAAAAAACAAATATTTTAATAATTGCTTTGAGCCAATAATATAGTATATTAGCATAGCGAATTTTTAAATAAACACAACTGATATTTACAAAAGGGTTAACAACTTAATTATATTGATTAATACTTGATAATGATTGATTAAATATAATTTTTTAATGATTTATAATAGTAAAATAACTGATATATAATTTAACCTGTTTTATATCTTTTTTTGTTTATTAAACGTAATACTGTGTATATACGAACGTAGTACTTTACAAAAATGAAAAAACTTTATATATTATTTCTGCTATTGGTTTTATTGGGTAATAATTTATACTCGCAGGTTGATAACGAGTTTTGGTTTGTGGTGCCCGAAGTTACTTGGCAGCATGCTGCAACTAGAGGTGAACCTTCATTTTTAAGAATTTCGTCGTTAGCCGATACTACTGTAATTGTAACAATTGAAATGCCTGCTCTTGATTCGGTACTTGGGCAAGTTACTATACTTAAGGGACAAAGCGATTATTTTGACCTTACAGGATGGATTCGCGATAATTACGACCCGTCAAACCCTGCTACAGGTGAAAATAATGACATAAATAGGGGTGATAAAAATGACAACAATATAATTGAGAGTGGTTTGCCCGGTATGGAGGGTGTTTATGTTACTGCCCCTATACGCGATGTTGAAGAGAGGGGGATTTTAATAACAAGCAGATTGGTTGACCCAATTAATTATAGAAAAAATAGAATAACAGTCTATTTAGATAGGTTTAATAGAAACAATAAAGATTTATTTGCATTAAAAGGCAAAAATGCACTTGGAAAACATTTTACTATATGCGGGCAAACTTTTGAGCCTGATGTATCTACAATAACAAGTGACCCCGCAGCATTAAGTGGTTTTGATATTGTTGCCACTAAAGACAATACAACAATTACAATAGTTACCACACAACCCATAAAAAAAGAGGGCAATACAGCTACATGGGCGGCAGGAACACCTATTGTAATTGAATTAAACAGGGGCGAAACTTTTTCGTGTATTGCCGAGGATTATACTGTAGGTGCTCATTTGGGTGGTAGTACAATTGATTCCGACAAGCCAATTGCTGTTACATGGAAAGATGATTCATTAAGGCCTGACAATAACGGAGGTTACGATTTAGCCGGAGACCAGTTAATTCCCGATAAACTGGGTGGTAAAGAGTATATTGTAATGAGAGGACAGCTTGGAGATCCTGAGTATGCTTATGTTACAGCAGTTGAAGATGGAAATACAACGGTTAACTGGGATGGGAAAGATACTGGAGGAACAGATCGTAGTGGTAGTATTACACTAACCGGTAGAGGAGACCAAAAAAGAATTCGTTTAAATGGAACAAACACAGTTGATGCCCTGCATATTTTAGCCGATAAAAAAGTATTGGTTTCGCATATTACAGGGTTTGGTAGTGAGGTTGGCGGTGCTGTTGTTCCTACAATTGATGTCTGCACAGGCTCAAAAAATATAAGCGTAATAAGATCAAAAACTGTAACTAACGACAATTTCTATATTAACATAATGACGGAATTTGAAAATATTGGTGATTTTAAGTTGTATATAAATGGAAATAAAGACTCATTAAATTCAGCTTGGTTTAAACAGGTAGGGACAACAAATTGGTACTATTTGCAAAAAACAGGCGGAAATGCTGTAAATAATAATTTTACAAATGCAAAAGGAACAGCACCCAATCCATATTATATTCATGCTATCGGTAAAAATGAGGCTGTAAGGGTAACAAATACAGGTCGTTTTCATATGTCGGTTATTGAGGGTGGTGGCGGTGGTTGTAAATATGGTTACTTTTCGAGTTTTGCAACTGATTCTGTTGGGGGTGATATTGGTGCCGATGCAGGTACCAGCACAAGGTTGTGTTGGGGCGATACGGTAATATTAAATGCATATGGGGGCGAATATGACGATAGTTATACATGGTGGTTTTATGGAGATTCAACAGGTTTTAATGGTAGTAGCAATTTTATTACCGATTCTATTATCGCAAACCCTCTTGCAATTGTAAAACCCGATGTAAATATGCTGTCTTACTACAAAGTTAAAATTCACCTTGATTGCCCGTTGGGTGGAGCATCGGACGACACTATAATTACAAGAGAGGTTAAGGTAAAAGAAAAACTTGACCTTAAATTCAGTAAAGATATTCAATCGCCAGATTGTTGCAGCCCTGTTGAATATAAATTTACCAATACGCCACAAAGTTATTCCAATTATTATTGGACAATTGAAAATGAAAACCATACAACAGTCGATAGTGCTGTTGAGAGTATTAACAACCCTATGCTTTTTAGAAATACGCATAGCAACTCTCCTATTAAATATATGATTCAGCTTGCCGGCGATCAAAATGGTGGCTGTAATGATACTTTAAGGGATACAATAATAATAAACCCCGAAATTACCGCAAAAGCAACAAAAGGGCCTAAAACAGGATGCCAGCAAGATGTTGCCAAAACTTATAATATTGATACAATCGGTACAGGCCCATGGACAAATTTATATTGGAACTGGGGCGATGGTGATGAAGAGGAGTATTTACGTTCAAGCTTAACGGGGCGGCCGTACCCATTTAGTTTTGTGCATAATTTTGAGAACCTTACAAATTACGATACAAATTATTATGTAACATTGGTTTTTATTGACACAGTATATGATTGCCGCGATACGCTTAGGCCTCCGCATATGGATACGGTTTTAGTGCCCGGGGTAGCTCGTGCTCGATATTCGCTTTCAACACGTAACGGCTGTTCGCCATTGGATGTTACAATACAAAACAATTCAAACGGTATTGTCGATTATAAATGGTGGTTTTACAATGGCAACACACATACAAACCCTGCCGATGAAGCTTATAGGTTTATCGATACCACAATAACATACACTAATGTTACTGCGCTACCCGATACCAATTATGTTTATCTTGAAATAGACAAAACAAATTTAGATGGTACCCATTGCTACGACACACATGGGCCCGATACGGTTATTGTTTATCCCGAGTTTACAACCACAATTGCTCCCGCCGGACCATTGGCAGACTGCAATCCCTATGCTGTTGATTTTAGCCAAACAACTGCGCCTAATGTGCCAAACTTGCAATATGAATGGGAATTTGGCGACGGAACAACGTCGGGAAGCGAAAACCCCGCCGAAAAAGAATATTCGCACCTATTGCCGTCTGACCAAAACTATCAGGCAACTTTAATAACCACAAGCGAGTATAATTGTAAAGACACGGCAGCGCCTGTTGACATTACCGTATATGCCTTTGTTGATGCAAAATTTACCGTAGCCCCCGATACTGTTGGTTGCTCGCCGTTAACGGTAACCATAAACAATAACTCATCGATAAATACGGTAGGTAATTTTATTTGGGACCCGGGTTCGGCAACCGGCAGCCCTAAAGATACCGTGCCATTTGATTTACATTTTACAAATACAACGGGAGCAACTGTTGTTGATTCTATAATGCTATCTGATACTAACAGCCATGGTTGTAAAGTTGAATATAAAAAGAAGATTACAATATTTCCTGAAATTACGGCTCGTTTTTCAAAAAGCGGAAATGATACCCTTTGTAATAATGAAACTATAACTTTTAATAACAGCTCGTATTATACAGGTGCTGGCGGATTAATAAGTCCGGGGCCTAATGTTGTATATTTTTGGGAGTTTGGCGATGGTACAACATCAAATGAAGAAAATCCTGTAAAGAGCTATAAAAATACCGACAGCAATATAAAATCGTATCCTGTAAAGCTTACGCTTACCGTAAATGGCTGTCCAA
>CAYQPP010000135.1:0-5243 GCA_964419235.1 uncultured Bacteroidales bacterium | reverse complement strand
AGCAATATAAAATCGTATCCTGTAAAGCTTACGCTTACCGTAAATGGCTGTCCAAGCTATTATTACGATACGGTAAGGGTTTACAGCCAAGTATTGGCCCGTATAAACACACCCAATGTACTTATTTGTGCACCCGCAACAATTCAAATAAACAACACGTCAACAGGTGCAACAAATTATTTGTGGCGCTTTAGCGACGGAACGCCAAATAGAACAACAACCAATAATAACCCAATAGACTTTATTGCAAATAATGCAAGTGATGGCGATACCATCCACACCCATATTTATATTACGGCAAACAGTTCAAACTGTACCGATTATGATACCATAACGTTGCAAGTTTATCCAACCATAGTGCCACATATTAACCCCGATGTTGTTTCGGGTTGCGGGCCTTTAGATGTTTTGTTTGCTAACGAAACAAAAGGCGGCAACGGCACATCAAATATATTGACTTATAATTGGGACTTTGGCAATGGCGAAAACAGTAATTTGGAGACTCCGCCTTTAAGGACATTTACAAATAGGGATGCATCTGATAAAGATTACACAATTACGTTAACGGCACAAAATATTATTGGGTGTTCGGCAACGCACGATACTACAATAACGGTATTTCCCGAAATTGAGGCGAATTTTACCTTTAAAAAGAGTAGTGAGTGTTCGCCAATTAATGTATTTATTGATAATGCATCATTTAATGGTACGGTGTTTATGTATGATTTTGGTTTTGATGAAAAAGACACAACGGTTTATAACCAAAACGATTTTTATTATGGGTTTTACCATACAAATAGCAACCCCAATGTTATAGACCATTACAATATGCGTTTGGTGGTTTTAAATCCTGCCCATCCGCAATGTGCCGACACAACATATAACACAATTGAGGTTTACCCGCCTGTGGTTGCCAATTTTAACGTAACCAATAATAATAGGGGGTGCTCGCCCTTAAATGCCGAGTTTGCAAATAGCTCAACAGGCTACGGGCTTACATATGTTTGGGATTACAACGACCAAAACACATCGGCAAATAGCCAAAATGTACATACCCACATTTTTGACAACTTAACAGCCGATAGTATTGTTTATAATGTAAAACTTACCGCTTACGACGCAAATGGTTGCCCCGATGTTACCAACCAAACGGTAACGGCATACTCTAAAGTTGTTGCCGATTTTACCTATTTGAAAGATGTTGACGAAAGGTGTACGCCATACCCCGTGCATTTTAGTTATCCTGAAAGTGCAATAAACGGGAACAAATTTTCGTGGAAATTTGGGTATGGCAGCGATAGGGTTTGTAGTAATAAATCTAACTTTGACCATACTTACGATAACCAGCTTACTGAAATAGTAAATAATTATATAATACAACTAATATCAACCGATACCGTTACAGGATGTGGCGATACCACAAACAGAACAATAGAGGTGTATCCGAGGTTATTGCCCGGTTATGTTTTTGGTTACCTTAATACATTTAAGGGGTGTAACCCCTTAACTGTAAGTTTGGTAAATACCACTACCGGTTTGGCCGATTATACATGGGATTTTAATGATGAGCAGAGTTCATCGGACGAATCGCCTACTCATATTTTTAGCCATTACGAAAACAACGATAAAACATTTAATGTAAAACTAACTGCTACACAAACCGCCACAGGCTGTGTTAAAGACACTACACGTGTTGTTACGGTTTACTCATACCTTAACCCCAAGTTTGGTATTTTGCAGGCACCCGGTGGTGGCGCTAAGGCAGGGCAGTTGCTTGGCGGCTGTTCACCATTTACCATTCAACTTACCGACTCGTCAACGTGTAATTATAAGTGGCTTTGGGATTTTGGCGATGAAACCAATCAAACCGATTTTGCATCGCCACCAACACGCAATTTAACTTACAACAATACTGATATTATTGAACCGCTTGAAAACGAAGAATTTACAATAAAGTTAATTGTCGAGAACAGTCATAACTGTCAAAAACAGACAGAACAGACACTTGAGGTTTACCCGCGCTCAATACCTAATTTTAGTGCAGAACAAGCAGGTTGTCATCCGCATACCGTTAATTTTGTAAATACAACCATAGCCGACCGTAATACACAGTATTATTGGATTTTAGGAGATGGGGCAACGGCTGTAACCGAAGATTTATCGCATGTTTATTATAATAACAGCTATTTCGACAATAAAATATTTAATGTTTGGTTAATTAGCAAAACATCAAATTTATGTTCCGATTCACTAAGGCAACAGATAACCGTTTATCCTAAGCCGCTGGCAGCAATTAGCCCCGTAATTGACAGAGGGTGTTCGCCACTGACAGCCGAATTGGAAAATGCTTCAAAAGGCACGGCATCTCATTATTATTGGGATTTTGATAATGATGAAACCAAAGAGACGGACAATGTTACCACCGAACAGCCCGAATATATAAACAATACCAATAATGTTGACATTAAAAATGTAGAGCTAATAGTTGAGAGCACTTATGAATGTCGCGACACGGCAATTCAGTTGGTAAATGTTTATCCCGAGGCAACGGCAAATTTTGGTTACTATGACCCTACCGATACTGCGGGATGCTCGCCACTCGATGTGGAGTTCCTTAATTTATCGAATGCAACATCAACAGTTTACCTTTGGGATTTTGGCAACGGAACAACATCGCAATTAAAAGACCCGACTTATAGATATATTAACGACTCTGATGATGATATGGTTTTTACGGTAACACTAAGCGTAGAGTCGCCATTTGGCTGTAAAAGCACTACGCACGATGATATAACGGTTTACTTGTCGCCAAACGCCGAGTTTTTGGTTACCGACCCTGTAAAAACATACCCTGATACCGATGTGGAGTTTAAAAAACTGGTTAAGCCCGGCCCTTGGACATTTACGTGGGATTATGGCGATGGAACCGGTTCAGAGAATGCAGATGAGTACCATAATCATGTTTACCATGATTGGGCACCAAAAGAGGACGATTTTATATATACTATTTGGTTAAAGGCATATAGCGAGCACTGTATCGACTCAATATCGCAGATTGTTAAAATTAATGCCCCTTTGCCAAAAATTAGCATTTTTGCAGATGATACAACAGGGTGTGTGCCAAAACAGGTTGATTTTAGCATTAGCTACGAATATGGCGATGATGAGTCGATTAATTGGGTGTTTGGTGATGGAGAAACCTCAACGGAGCATAATCCGACACATATTTATGATGAAGCAGGCGTTTATATTGCAATGGTAAAAATTACCGGCGATGGCGGTAAACATGACGATATTACAAAAGTGGAAGTTTACCCGTTGCCAAAACCCGGTTTTGAGTTTACGCCCGATTTTGTTATGCTGCCTGACCAGCCTGTTCAGTTTTTTAACACAACGTATTTAATCGATGAGCAGACCTATTTATGGGACTTTGGCGATGGCACTTCTTCAACCGAGGTAAAACCTTCGCACCAATATACTTATGAAGGATTTTTTGATGTTAAATTGGTTGCAACATCGTTGCATGGTTGTATGGATTCGGTTACGGTACAAACAGCCGTTGAAGTGAGCGGCGAGGGGTATGTAAAATTCCCCAATGCATTTATGCCGTCATCCGGTAGCCCGTCTGATGGAAATTACCCATCACCCGATACCGAAAACAATGTTTTTCACCCTGTATGGGATGGTGTTAAAGATTACGAGCTTTGGATATTTAACCGTTGGGGCGAGCAGGTATTCTATTCCGATAATATTTTGGTAGGTTGGAACGGACGATATGGGAATAATGGCAAAGAGTTAGGACAGGACGTCTTCTTTTGGAAATCGAAAGGCAAGTTTAATAATGAGGTGCCGTTTAAAAAAGCAGGCGATGTTACTTTAATTAGAAGGTAGGCAAGTAGGGTAGTATAATTATAGAATAATAAAATTGTTAAATTATTGAATTGTTGTATTATTGCACATTAAAAAAATTACCGTTTAGTAACTGTATTTGAATGTAGCTAATACAATTTTATATTAAAAAACAATCAAGACAAGTAAAAGATAATAAAAGCGAATAGTAAGATAAACAGATGAAGATATATACCACAACTTTAATTATATATTTCCTTTTATTTGTGAAATTGGTTTTTGGGCAGCAAGACCCCCAATTTACTCAGTTTTACTCAAATCCTTTATATCAGGCGCCATCGTTTGCCGGTGCAGTTGAGGGGTATAGGGTAGCGTTAAACTATCGCGATCAGTGGCCAAAAATGCCCGGTAAATTAACAACTGCCAATTTTTCAATTGATTATAATTTGTTGCCATTAAATAGCGGTTTAGGCTTAACTGTAATGAACGACAGGATAGGCTCTGCTGATTTGTCGAGCTTAAGCGTTGGGTTTATATACTCATATAATGTAAAAATTAATCGTAAAGTATTTTTTAGGCCGGGTGTAGGGTTTTATTATACGCAAAAAAGCCTTGATTATGACAAACTGCTATTTGCAAGCGAAATTGAGACAGGTGGGGCATCACCAATTATGCCTTCAGAGTTTGGAAATGTACAGGGGTTTGACGGTTCGGTTTCGGGATTATTAATAGCGCATAATTTTTGGGTTGGCGCAGTAGCCGACCACCTAGCAAAGCCAAATGTTTCGTTTACAAAAAGGGTAAACAGGATGCCGATTAAATATACGCTTTTTGGTGGTTATAGGCTTTATAAGGTTGAACGGTTAATAAGTACAAAACGGCAAAGCATTACCTTTTCGGGTACATACAGGCATCAAGGAAACTCTGACCAGTTAGATTTAGGCCTGTATTGGAGTTACGATCCAATTATGCTTGGGGTTTGGTATCGCGATTTGCCTTTTATTAAAAAATACTCAAGGCGCGATGCAATTGCCTTGCTTGTCGGTTATAAATTTGAAGGGCTTAGGGTTGGGTATAGTTACGATTTTACAGTTTCGCGCTTAATAACAAATACGGGAGGTGCACACGAGATATCATTGGTTTACAAATTCGAGGTTGAGCATAAAAAGAAATTTAAACCAATACCTTGTCCTGAGTTTTAGTTGACTATCTCAAATACTTTATAAACCAAAAAATATTAACCTCCCAATCAAAAATCAATATTGTGGTAATAAATGTAGTAGTGTTGGCTTGGATAACGAAGCGCCTGCTTCGTTTTGAGTTATTCTTATAAGTTTAGCAAGTTCTCCAATTGTAACACCGCCAACAATGTAACACCGCCCTCTGGGCGGTTT
>CAYQPP010000134.1:4686-9507 GCA_964419235.1 uncultured Bacteroidales bacterium | reverse complement strand
TTACACCTGAATATTTTGCAACCGTCATTAAGTCATAAAATGTTTTTAACCAAATAATTCTTTGCTGACTTTTGTCAATAATTTTACCGGTTTTTTTTATTTATCTTTGCCGCATCGTTCTTAACCAAATACGAATAATTAAGATACCCTGTAAAAAGGGTTTAATAGGGAACCGTGTGAAAATCACGGGCTGACGCGCAACTGTAATCCCGATTTTCGCTTTAAGCGAATTTTATGCTTTTAACAATAAACCACTGTTCAAACAAATGAACGGGAAGGTGTTAAAAGTCGGGTAAGCCAGGAGACCTGTCTTAATTTTTTATAAATCTTTTTTATTGCTTTCGCGGAATAAAGCATAAAATAATATCTGTCCAAATCTCATATTTATTTTTGTTTTTCTGCGAAAGCATAATTTTTTAACCGGATTTTATCGAAAGATATTTATATGATAAAATGATTAAATTTATGCTTTAAAACCAATAGTTATGGAATTTGTTAAACTGTTTACCCAAATCGGCACCGCATCAACACTATTTTATATTGCAATAGTAGGTATTGCGGGAATTCTGTTCGGAAAATTGAAGTTTATAAATATTAAACTCGGCATTGCCGGAGTGCTGTTTGCAGGATTACTTGCCGGACATCTCGGCGTAAATATCAACCACAATGTTTTGCACTTTGTAAAAGAATTTGGTTTGATACTTTTTGTTTATTCAATAGGTATTTCAATCGGACCTAAATTTTTCTCATCGTTTCGTAAAAACGGGCTTAAACTTAATATGCTTACAGCAATGATTGTGGTTTTCGGATTTTTAACCGCATTTGCCATAAAGCATATTTTTAATCTTAACACTGCGGTAATAACAGGTATTTTTTGCGGAGCAGTAACCAACACACCAAGTTTGGGTGCTGCACAACAACTTATTACCGAACAATTTGCCAACGGCAGTTCGCTTGCCGAAATAACAGGAATGGGATATGCTGTAGCTTATCCGTTTGGAATTATCGGTATTATTTTAGTAATGATTTTAATACGTGTGTTTTTTAAAATAAAAATAGATAAAGAAATAGAAGCATACAACAAAGAGAACATCTCGGAAACGGGAAAAGCAGAAACAATAAATGTTACCGTGCAAAATCCCAATGTTTTCGGCAAACCTCTATCCTTTTTAAAAACTACCTTAAATAAAGAGTTTGCTTTTTCGCGTTTGATGCGAAACGGAAAATTTATTATCCCCGACGATAAATTAACTCTTGAAAAAGATGATATCTTAATCGGACTGTCTTCGAAAAAATATTTTCCTCAACTGGAACTTACCGTTGGGAAAATAGAGATAAATAAAAAATATGAGTTAACGGCTCCTTTAACAATGCGTCATATTGTTATTACCAATCGCAAAATTACAGGTAAAAAATTAGCCGATATTAATTTGTCGGGAATGTTTCCTGCAAATATTACTCGTATTTGGCGATGCGAATCCGAAATAATACCGACACTTGACACCACTCTTGAATTTGGTGACACGGTAAGAGTGGTGGGAGCACGAAATAAAATGCCCGAAATAGCAAAATTTTTGGGCAACTCACTTCGCGATTTATCACACCCTAACCTTACTCCTCTTTTTATAGGAATATCTTTGGGTATTTTATTGGGCAGTATTCCGATTTTCATACCCGGACTTCCTGCTCCGGCAAAACTCGGATTGGCAGGCGGACCTTTAATTATTGCTTTACTTTTGGGCTACAAAGGACGTATCGGTAATTTTAATTTTTATCTTACTCCGGGAGCAAATCTGTTTATCAGAGAAATGGGAATAGTGCTGTTTTTGGCTTGTGTCGGTTTGGGTTCGGGAAAACATTTTTGGGAAACCATAATAAGCGGTGGTTATATTTGGATGCTTTACGGTGCCGTAATAACTTTCTTCCCACTACTGATTGTGGGCATTATAGGCAGATTTATGAAAATAAATTATCTTACTCTTTGCGGAATTTTATCGGGTTCAATGACCGACCCTCCGGCATTGGAATTTGCAAACTCAATAGCACCGTCGCAAGCACAAGCAAGTGCTTATGCCACAGTGTATCCGCTTACTATGTTTTTAAGAATTTTGTTGGCACAAATTCTTGTGCTACTGGCTTAAATAAAGTATCGGGGTGACTAAAAGTCACCCCGATACCTATATTAAGTTAAAATTAATTTTATTTGTTTATAAATATTTTCTGCAAATTCATATAATTCTCTTACATCAGTAATACTTGGTTTTCCTTCGGGCAACATCCCCATATATCCGGGATATCTTGTTTCAATATAAACATCATCTATTTTTTCCAATATATCTTCATCAATATCAAATTTCAATAAGTGCTCAATTTGTTTATACAATCTCATCAAATTATGAATTTTTAATATTTTTATATTATTTTCCTCTAAAACAGCTTTAAAACATTTTTCAACTACTTGTTGAGCATGAAAAGCAACACTGTTTGTTAAAAATTCATCATCAAGAAGTTTTTTACAAGTCTGCAAATCTATTTCTGCATAATTCAACCAACTTTTTGTTATTAACTTCATTAAATTTATTGTTAAAATTTAACTATTTACTGCTTCGTATAATTTTTTACCGTTTGTTAAAATTTCTTTTGCAAAATTACTGTTCAATTTTATAAATTCCTGAAACATAGCACGTGAATATACTAACATATCAATTTGCACTTCTTTTGAAATATTACGAATTATTTTTTTTACAGATAAACGATATTCCAACCGTTCTTGAAAAGTTGAAGGCATAAAATCATCATTGGTTACAACCAAAATATCGATATCGCTATCTTCGTTTTGTGTTCCGTTAGCATACGAACCAAATAAAATAATCAAATAAGGATTTATTAGTTTCAATTTATTTATTATTTCATCTATATACTTCGAATTATCCATAATTTGTGTCTTTTCTCAAAGTTACAAAAAATAATTTTCTAATTTATCAAAAAAGAAAAGCGGATTTAAAAACCCGCCTTACTTTTACCCCTAACTTAAAAAATACTTTACAATACTATCTCTTTCCCATTATAAAAATCAAGAATTTTTACTCTGAAAATATATTCGTATTTGGCTTGTATAAACGATGATTGTGCATTTGTAACTTTATTTTTTGCATCGTTGTATTCAAGTGGCGTAACAATACCCAACTTAAATTTTTCTTCAACATATCTGAATGCCTCCTGAGCACTTTCAAGAGCTTTTTGGCTGCTGTAATATTTTTTCATTGCCGACACGGCATCAAGGTGCACCTTTTGAATTTGCTTCATCAAATTATTTTTTTCAAGTTGCAACTGATATTTTGAGTTTTCGTAATTTATAATTGTGTTATTAAGATTTGTTCGTGTTTGCAATCCGTTAAACAAAGGGATTTTTAATGTAACATACAGATTTGTTCTTCTGTTGTTTTTTACCTGTTCGTCGAAAGGAATTTTACCGCTGCCGTCAAAATATTGATATTCATTATTATAATTGTTGTAATACGATGCCCCCATAGAAAGAGAAGGATACAACTGTGCTTTTGCTATTGCTTTTGCTTTTTCAATACTCTGTAAAGTCAGTTCTTTACTCAAAATTTCGGGACGTTCATTTACCGCTTTTTCATAGATAGTATTTGTTGTCAACAATTGAGCATCAAGTAATTCGGCTTTAAATTCGGGTATTACAATATCAAAACTGTCGGTAACCTGAATTTCGAGCAACTGCATAAGATTTAACAACGATGATTTCAACTTATTCTCATAATTTGTAAGAGTAAGTTCCTCTTGTGCAAGCTGTGCTTCGGTTTCAAATATTTTACCTTTTGCCATATTTCCAACCTCAACTTGCTTTTTATTATAATCAATTTGTTCTTTGGTAACCTTAATTTGTTCTTTAGTAACTGCCACAAGCTCTTTATTAAAAAGAATTTCGAGATATGCAGAAGCTACATTAAGAGTAATATCGTCTTTAGTTTTTTCCAAATCTTGCAAAGCCGCTTTCATTTCAAGACTCCGCATTTTAATGGTATTTTGCTTAACAAGTCCATTAAATACTATAACCGAAGTATTTAACGAAAAATCGGTGTTTTGCGAATTTCTGTCGGAATAGGTATTATATTGAGTAAGCGATCTTCCGAATGAAAACGAATGTCCCAACGAACCGTTTAAGTTTGGTGCCAAATCATATTTTGATTGCTTATATTGGTTTTGCTTGTAATTTACGTTTAATGCTTGTTGTTTTACAACAATATTATTGTCTATCGCATATTTTACGCACCTTTCAAGCGACCATTTATCTTGCGATTTTACAATAATTGCTAAAAATATCAGCAACATTGTAAATACACCTTTTTTACTTATTAATATTCTCTTCATAATTTTTTTTGTTTTTATATCTTTTGAAAATTAAAAGCTAAATATTTAATCTTCTATCTCTTTTTTCTTTTTCTTATCTTCTTTTTTCAATTCACCTTTAAGTAAATCGTTCCAATCAAGACCCGAAAGAACTTCGATATTAATACCGTCAGACAGACCAACTTCAATTTTTCGTTCTTTAAATTCTTGCGGAATAACAGTAGTATCGCTCACAAGCACATTAACATAAGCGGTATCCGATTTAAAAGTGATAAGTCCTTCGGTAACAGCCATTACACTGTCGTGACGTTCAAGTTCAATTTCGGCATTGGCACTGTATCCCGCACGAATAAACTGATTCGATTTAAGATTTACTTTTGCTTTAATATCAAACTGTATTGCTCCGTTTTCTTCTACACCTTTGGGTGAAATATATTCAAGAATAGCATC
>CAYQPP010000134.1:0-4586 GCA_964419235.1 uncultured Bacteroidales bacterium | reverse complement strand
TTGTATAACTAAATCATTAAATAATTGTATAATTGAATAATTGTATAACTGAACCATTGTATAACTGTTTTTATTCTTCTCTGATTGCGTCAATTGGTTTTACTCTTACTGCTCTGTTTGCCGGCAGTAATCCTGCCAAAGCTCCCGAAATTACAAGTATTAAAAGAGCTTTAAGTCCGTATGATAAACTTATACCCGGATGTAAAAATATTGAGTCACTTCCCGACAGTGCGGCATTTAAACCTTCGTTTACCAAAATTCCCAAAATCAAACCTATATAACCTGCCGAAAGGGTAAGCAAAATTGCTTCCATCAATATTTGCTTAATAATATTAAACGGTGTTGCTCCCAAAGCACGTTTTATTCCTATCTCTTTGGTGCGTTCTTTTACTATCACCAACATAATATTGCTGATACCGATAATTCCGGCAAGTAAAGTTCCCAATCCTACCAAATAAATAAGCCCGCGAATACCTATAAACAGATAACTCATTATTTTAAATTGTCGCTCTATATTAATGTGTCCCACAGCTCCGTTATCGTCGGGCGAAATACTGTGACGACGTTTTAAAATTGTAATAATAGCCTCCTCAACATTTGATACTTCGTATTGCGATTTGGCAGTAAACGAGAAAAAATGAACAATATCACCGTAATTAAAAGTGTGTTGCACTGTTGTAAAAGGAATATGAACCGCTTCTTTTTTGTCGTAACCGATGTTAATGCTTCCTTTTGAACTTGTTACTCCCACTACTCTAAAATATACTCCCGAAACCCGAATATATTTACCTATGGGGTTTTCGTTATGAGGGAAAAGACTATTGTAAACCTTTGAACCAATCACACACACTTTACGATTTTGCTTAATATCTATTTCGTTTAAAAATCTTCCTTTATCCATTTCAATAGGTTCAACTTTTATCAGTTCGGGATAATCGCCTTGTATCTGAAATGACCCGCTTAAATCCTTATAAACAATATTATTTTCGGTATTTTGTCTGTAAGCCTGCAAACGCGGAACAAGATATTCTATCTCAGGAACATTACGTCGCAACGACATCATATCATCGTTATCAAATTGCCACGACCTTCCTTTTTTAAATCCTTTATACGGTTCGGTTGTTCTGTTTGTCCACATAAAAGCAGCATTTGTAGCAAATCCCTCAAACTGACGATTTATCCCGTTTTCGAGTCCGTTGCCCGCTCCCGATAAAACCACAAGCATAAATATTCCCCAAAAAACTCCGAATGCGGTTAATGTTGAACGCATTTTGTTTTTTGAAATAGCTTGCCAAATCTCTTTATATAAATCAGTGTCTATCATATTCATTTTTGTGTTTATAACTTACTGATATTGAAAGTTTTCAATATCGTTTTTGTTATTCGTATCTTAATGCTTCAATAGGTTTTATTCGTGCCGCTTTAATGGCGGGAATCAATCCTGCCAAAGCACCACTTACAATAAGCAACACCGTTGCTCCTATTGCTATTCCCAAATCAACATTGGGATTAAGAAAAATTATAGGTTGTCCGCCGGCATCGGTTGTTGCCGGTGCATTTGCAATACTTTGGTCAATTAAAAAATCAATAAATTCCATTATTGCAATACCCAGAACCATTCCTATATATCCTGCCAAAGTGGTAATAAACACAGCCTCTGAAATTATTAAACTCACTACCGAAAACGGTGACGCTCCCAACGCTTTGCGAATGCCTATTTCGCGTGTGCGGTCTTTTACCACAATAAGCATAATATTACTAACTCCCACAATTCCGGCTATAAGAGTTCCTATACCGATTACCCAAATAAACATCTTTATTCCGGTAAAAACTTGCTGTGTTTGTTTGAAGTCTTCAAGAGTGTTACTAACCCACAAAGCACGCTTGTCGTCGGGATTAAAAGTGTGTAAAGCCGCTAATTTTTTAACTATTTTTGCTTCAATTTGTTTATTCTCTTCAAGAGTGGCATCGCCTGTGGTAAGCCCTATGCTCGATACCTTTTCGCCACCGTTGAAAACGATTCGTGCAGTTGAAAAAGGAACAACCAAACGACGGTTTTGCCATCCGTTACCATCGGAATAAACACCAATAACTTTAAAAGGAATTTTGTTTACATTAATATATTTTCCGACAGGGTCTTCATCTTTAAACAGCGATTTTTTTACTTCGCTCCCCAATACCACAACTTTGCGGTTTTGTTTAACATCAATTTCGTTGAGATAACGCCCCTCAACAACATTTGAGTTTTTAATAATTTTATAATCAGGCAACACACACTGTATTGTAAAACTTCCCGATTCCTTTTTATACGATATGGTTGTTCCTCCCCAAATATTAAACCTCGGTGTAATATTGTCGATACCGCTTATTTGGTCGCGAATAATTTCATAATCTTTTGTTGTTAGTTTTATTCTGCGTCCTTTTTTAAATCCTTTATAATCTTTACTTGTTTTTCCGGGCCACAGTTCGATAAGATTTTTTGCTTCGTTCTCAAAATTTTTCATCACTGCATTTTGAAGCCCGTTGCCCGAACCAAGCAAAATAATCAACAACCAAATTCCCCAAGCAATACTAAATGATGTAAGAAAAGTTCGCAGTTTATTTTGCTTTAACGATAATAATATCTCTTCCCATTTATCTAAATCGAACATTTTAAATTATTTTTTCGGGTAATTGATTAATTTTTATTGTTAAGATAATTTTAAAGATGCAACCTATTAAATAACAAATATTTACATAAATCAATCTTAATTTACTTTTGCAAAATCGTTAATACTGTTTTTAACAGTATCCGATTCAATAATTCCGTCTTTAAGGCGAATTATTCGCGAAGTCATTTCGGCAATATCCTGTTCGTGAGTAACAATTAATACGGTAATTCCTTCGTTGTTAATATCTTTAAGAATATCCATAACTTCGTAAGAAGTAGTAGTATCAAGAGCTCCGGTAGGCTCATCGGCAAGTATCACTTTGGGTTTTGCAATTAATGAACGTGCAATGGCAATACGTTGCTTTTGTCCTCCCGACAACTCGTTGGGCATATGGTGAGCCCACTCTTTAAGTCCCATTTTATCAAGATATTCCATTGCTATAATATTTCTTTTTTTTCGACTAATATTTTGATAATAAAGAGGTAAAGCAACATTTTCAAGGGCATTTTTAAACGAAATAAGATTAAATTGCTGAAAAACAAAACCTAACATTTTATTTCTGTAATGAGCAGCTTTTGTTTCATTCATATTTTTTATTAACTCACCGTTTAAAAAATATTCCCCTTTATCATAATTATCAAGAATACCGATAATATTAAGCAATGTGGATTTTCCCGACCCCGAACTTCCCATTATTGATACCATCTCTCCTTCGGTAATATGAAGGTCGATACCTTTTAAAACATGAAGCTTGTTTGAGCCGGTAATATATGATTTGTGTAGTTTTTCTATACGTATCATTTCAGTAGTAAATTAGTAGTATTTAAGTTTTTATGTTTTTTTGGTATTAATTATCTCGGTTATATTTTTAAACTGTATTTTATTATGTTTATTATAATTTTTAGAATAAAGACGCTTATCAAATTTTTAAGTTACAGTATTTTGAGATATTTTTTATTCGTTGTCGTAAAAAATAAAGGTTTATTCTGTTTTTTCATATCTTTGCCACAACTGTTAATTTTTAAAATTTATAAATATGTTTTCAGGTATTGTTGAAGAAACAGGAAAGGTTGTTTCGATAGAAAAAAATCAAGAAAATATTGATATTACTATTACATGCTCGTTTGTAAATGAACTTAAAATTGACCAAAGTATTGCACACAATGGTGTTTGCTTAACTGTGGTTAAAAAAACCGATGATACTTACACGGTTACGGCAATTCAAGAAACTTTAATTAAATCGAACTTAGGTGATTTGGAAGCAGGTAGCGAAGTAAATCTTGAACGCAGTATGACAATGGACAAACTGCTTGACGGACATATGGTGCAAGGACATGTTGACCAAACCGCTGTTTGCACAAAAGTGGAAGAAGCCGACGGCAGTTGGTATTATACTTTTGAATACGACCCTTCAAAAGGAAATATTACCGTTGAAAAAGGTTCGATATCGGTTGACGGTGTCAGTTTAACTGTGGTTAACTCTCAAGATAATACTTTTCAAGTTGCTATTATTCCTTATACTTACGACCATACGGTTTTTCATAACTACAAACCGGGTACCCGCGTAAATCTTGAATTTGATATTATAGGAAAATATATTGCCAAAATTATGAAGCAATATTTAGATAAAAAGTAATCTTTTGCTTTATATTATGCCACTTCGACAAGCTCAGTAACCGCGAAATTTAAGATTGTCGAAGTGTCATTATTTTTATTCTTTTATTTAAAAAAATTAATTTTTGATGTATATTTGTATTAAATGCAAATTACAATGACAAGAATTTTTGCAATATTATTTTTATTTACTTTATCAACTCCTTTGTTTGCAAAGGATAACAATACTCCTGTGCCTTTTACTTTTGCCGACAGAGACAGACTTATGCGTAATGAACAAAAAATAGATGCTTTACGCAATGAAATGATTGTTAAATTTGA
>CAYQPP010000133.1:0-9530 GCA_964419235.1 uncultured Bacteroidales bacterium | reverse complement strand
TCTCCTTCAATCTCCTTCAATCTCCCTCAATCTCCTTCAATCTCCTTCAATCTCCTTCAATCTTCCTCAATCTTCTTTCAATCTCCTATCTCAGCGGTATTCTAATTGTAAATGTACTGCCTTTGCCTTTTTGGCTATTTACGCTAATATCTCCTTTAAACTGCATAACTATTGCCTTTACATAGCTTAGTCCAAGCCCAAACCCTTTTACTGTGTGTATGTTGCCTGTGGGGATTCTATAAAATTTTTCAAAAATATTATCTAAGGTTTCTTTGCTCATGCCAATACCATTATCGGCAACAGCGAGATAAAAGCTATCGTTTGAGTTATAGCTTGTTACTTTAATTTTTGGTGGTGCGTTTAACGAGTATTTATTTGCATTATCTAACAGGTTATAAACCAGATTTACAAAGTGTGTTTCGTCAATTTTCAGTTCGTTGTTTTCGGCCGATAGGTTGAGCTCAATATTGCCCTCTTTTTGCTCAACTTGCAGTCTTATGTTTTTTACAGCTTGCTCAATTAGGGGGTGTACTTGGGTATTTTTTACATTTAGGTTAAAATCTTTTTTATCAATAAGCGCCATTTTAAGTACGCTTTCAACCTGCCGGTTCATACGGTGGTTTTCCTCTTTAATAATATTTGTAAAGCGGCTAACCTTGTCGGGATAATTTAAGATATTGGGGTTTATTATCGAGTCGGCGGCAAGCGATATGGTGGCAATCGGTGTTTTAAATTCATGTGTCATGTTGTTAATAAAGTCCGATTTTATTTCGGACACCTTTTTTTGGTTAAAAATAGTTTTTAGCGTGAAATAGAATGTAAAAAGAATAATTAACGTAAAAATAAGTGAGCCTACAAATGGCCATATTAAATTATTTACTAAGTAGTTACGCTTGTCAGGAAAATACAGTACCAGTTTATCGCTTTGCATTAATATATCATTAGGAAACAGGGTTGTTTTGTATGCATTAGCCGCTTTGGTTTTATTAAATCCGTTGGTTTTTAGCTTATTATAATAATTACCCCGATAATTGGTAATGGCGTATTCAAATTTTAACGGAATATTAAAGTTTTTTAGTTCGTATTGAATTGTAGGCGCTATAATTGAGTAACTCAAACGCTCTTCCATGGGGATATCGCGTACCGAGAATTCAAGTATCATTTGATCCATAACATCATTTAATTGTTTTTCCATTGGGTTTGCAACAAGTTTTTCAGTTGTTGCAGTTTTATTGCTATTAATAATTGTTTTACTGTTTTTAGGTTTGGTAACCTGCGAAAAAGTTTGGATACGCTGAGTAAACCCGCCGTCTTCAATTATTGTGTCAAAAGTATATTTTATGGTTTCGAGGCCATTCTCCTCATTTTTCTGCATTTTAACGTTTTTATCGGCATCAGTAATATTAATTTGATTAGATTGATTTCCCCAAAAAGCGTTAAACTCGGCAAATACCGAATCGTTATTTTGGTTTTTGGTATATGGGTTAATAGATTGGCGCAGTTGAACTTGTGGCATACCACTAAAAAAGCTTGACATAAAATAGGCATTCTGGTTGCGCTCTATTCGCTGAGCAGCCCTTGACAATGCTTGATTTACTTGCTGATCAAACTGTTCTTCTTTTATGGTAACAGCCTTTTTCATCCAAAAAACCTGAACAGAGATAATGCCAATGAGCGATAGAGCCATTAATAATATTATACCGGTAAATTTATGTCTATTCATATTAATATAGGTGCAAAGTGTTAGCCTGCATAATGCAGAGCCTGTTCTGTATTTACTGAAAATTAATTATCAA
This sequence comes from uncultured Bacteroidales bacterium, assembly GCA_964419235.1. Classification (GTDB taxonomy): domain Bacteria; phylum Bacteroidota; class Bacteroidia; order Bacteroidales; family SZUA-534; genus GH45. The sequence goes on along the minus strand of CAYQPP010000133.1, from coordinate 7,734 downwards.
ATCTCTTTATGTTATTGAAAATAAATATGTTAAATCAAAACATAGTATTTATTTGTAAAATATCACTTAAACAGTAACCTGCCAATAATTAACAACTGCCAACCCAACGACAAAGTTTCCCGAAATAAATTCGGAACATGTAATGAATTAATCAGGTTGGGTACACGGCAAAAAGTATCAGTAAACTGTTTTAATATTAACCCAAAAGTATAAAAAGAAATAGTGCTTTAACTTTTTTTAACCAAACATTAACAGTTTTTAACCGCGCCTTAACCAAACGGCTTTAAAATCGCCTATATATTTGTGTCATCAAATTTAAGCTAATAAAAGCTGTTTTGGTTATGCAAATAATGAAATTTTAAGGACTGCTGAAAAGTAGTTTTTAAAGTTTTATTTTAAAGATTATTACAAATATATGATTGGTTGTTAATATAATAGTTGAATAATTCCTACCCTAATACACCATTTTGTAAAAGGCTGCCCCAACCTCGGAGTAGCCTTTTGCCATTATAACAACAACAAGGTTTGCTGTTTTTCCCTGCATCTTTTTGCTCCTTAGCTACTGTTTTTTTTTCAAGATTAAAATTTGTTTCTTTGCCGCTCAAAATAAACTAACAATATGAATTTACGCAGTATATTTTTCGCAATTGGATTTTTGTTTTTTACAACAATAAGCCTGCAAGCACAAAAGGTTAAGCCAATTAAGTCAAAAGATGAATTAAAAAATCAGAAGACATACCGCTCATGGTCGGAGGCTATGGCAAACAAAAAGCGGGTTTACATATTAAATTTAGATAGTAAAAAGCTTACTAAAATCCCTTCTAAAATTTCAAAATTGCGCAACCTGCAGGTTTTGTATCTGCGTAATAATCAAATATCGAGCCTGCCGCCCGAGCTGTTTCAGTTGCAAAACCTTCAGGTGTTAGCCCTTGGCGAGAATAAATTGACAGAAATACCGGTAGGGATAACTAAATTGAAAAACCTTGAAGAGTTAGATTTTTTTAGCAATTATATTTCGGAAGTACCCAAAGAGTTAGGAAAACTGAGTAAACTAAAAACACTTGATTTAAACTGGAACCAAATAATGGAACTGCCCGATGAGATAGGGGAGTTGGAGGTTTTGGAAAAATTATATACCGAAAAAAATAAACTTGTAACATTGCCCGAATCAATAAGCAGGCTAATTAATTTAACAGAATTTAAGGTTTCTGAAAACAAGCTTGAAAAACTGCCTAAAGAGTTTGGCAACCTTGTTTTACTGAATGAGCTAAACCTCGAAAAAAATGCACTTGTTGCGCTGCCTGCGTCAATTGGCAACATTAAAAACATTAAAAACCTGAATATAAGCCAAAACAGGTTGACAAAAATACCCGATGAACTTGGGGCACTTGAAAACCTTGAAGAGCTTAACCTGTCGAATAACAAAATAAAGCAGGTTACGGGCAACAGTATTAACCTGCCTAATGTAACATCTATTGATTTGAGTATTAATAAAATATCGATCTTTACAGCAAAAATGGGCAGCTTAAAAAAGCTTGAGGCGATCGATGTGTCGATAAACAGTTTAAGTGCTGTACCAACTAATATAGGGTATGCAGCTAATTTAAAAACAATCAACTTAAACCAAAACAGAATTAAAAGGGTTGATGGCTCAATTTATAGGCTGTCAAAACTTGAGGAGCTCGATTTATCCGAAAACGCAATTGAAAAGGTTGATAAATCGTTAGGTGCACTTAAAAGCCTAAAAATGCTGAACCTAAACAATAACCGAATACTATATTTCAATAAGCAATTATCGGGAATGAAGGCACTAAAGGAGCTGCATATCGAGCGGAACCCAAAATTAAACGATTTTCAGAAAAAGCAGATTAAGAAGTTTTTCCCAAATACAAATATATATTTTTAGTATATACCTTTAATCCGTAAGGTAATTATGTAGCTGTGCCGGTATATGTTGCAATAAGCATGTATAACTGTATTGGTTAGTTGCGCTCACTCTGTTTTGCTTAGGGATAATTTTTGCTTAGAAATAGTTTTTTTAAATAAAAATCCAATCCTTTATTCACATTAATAATAAATACCCAATTGAAATTCACTAACCTAATCGAGAATTTTATGTTATGAATAATAGTTTGGGTTAAAAATCGTAAAATTCCTTTCTAACATATTATATTATATATATATTTACATGTTTTGTTATGTAGTATAAAAATCGTGTTTTTGTGGTGTTTATATTATTTAATGAATTTCCAAATATTGTTATATATTATAATTAAATAGATATTATTACTTACAATATCTAAGCTAAAATTCTTATTATTCTATAAACAGGTATTTTAAGATTGTAGTTAATAAAAAATATTTGCCTAAGCTCAAAACAAAATTGAGGCAGTATTGTTTTTAGTTTAATTATTGTTAAGTCAATACAAACTATAAGTCAAACATTTTTAAAATTTTATTTTTATGCTTTTCGATTTATCCATGATTCAGAAATTTTATGAAACCCTTCCTGCAAAAGTTGAGCAGGCCAGAAAAATTCTTAAAAAACCATTAACGCTAAGTGAAAAGATTTTATATGCTCATTTAGCTTCAGATTCAGATATTGTAGATTATAAACGAGGGGAAGATTATGTGTTATTCAATCCCGACAGGGTTGCAATGCAAGATGCAACAGCGCAAATGGCACTTTTGCAGTTTATGCAAGCCGGAAAAAATAGGGTAGCTGTTCCGTCAACCGTACATGCCGACCACCTTATTCAGGCAAAAGATGGGGCGCAGCTCGATTTAAAAACTGCCAATACAACAAATAAAGAGGTGTATGATTTCCTTTCGTCAGTCTCAAATAAGTATGGAATAGGTTTTTGGAAAGCAGGTGCCGGAATAATACATCAGGTTGTTTTGGAGAATTATGCATTTCCAGGTGGAATGATGATTGGAACCGACTCGCATACGGTAAATGCCGGAGGTCTTGGTATGGTGGCTGTTGGGGTTGGTGGTGCCGATGCTGTTGATGTGATGGCAGGGATGCCTTGGGAGCTGAAATTCCCGAAACTTATAGGCATAAAACTTACCGGCAAACTCAACGGCTGGGTGGCCGCAAAAGACGTGATACTAAAAGTGGCAGGTTTGTTAACCGTAAAAGGCGGTACTGGCGCTATTGTTGAATATTTTGGCGAAGGTGCAAAATCGCTTTCGGCCACAGGTAAAGGGACAATTTGCAACATGGGCGCCGAAATTGGTGCTACAACTTCAACCTTTGGGTACGACAAAAGTATTGAGCGTTATTTAAGGGCTACCGGAAGAGAAAAAGTTGCTGATTTAGCAAATTCAAATAAAGAGTTCCTAACCGGCGATGCAGAGGTTTACGCAAACCCCGAAAAGTATTTTGATCAGGTAATAGAGATTAACTTGAATGAGTTGGAGCCATACATAAACGGACCTTTTTCGCCCGACAGGGCAACGCCTGTTTCTGAAATGAAAAAAGTGGCTGTCGAAAATAATTTTCCGTTAAAGGTGGAGTGGGGCCTAATAGGGTCTTGCACAAACTCATCATACGAAGACTTGTCGCGTGCTGCATCAATTGCAAATCAAGCAATTGCAAAAGGTTTGGAATTTAAGTCCGATTTGGGTATCAACCCGGGTTCGGAGCAGGTTCGTTATACTGCTGAGCGCGACGGACTGTTAAAAACTTTTATTGAGTCGAATGCAACAATATTTACAAATGCTTGTGGCCCGTGTATTGGGCAGTGGCAACGCCCTGGTGCCGAAAAAGGCGAAAAAAATTCAATAGTACACTCATTTAACCGCAATTTTGCAAAACGTGCCGACGGCAACCCAAATACACACGCATTTGTGGTTTCGCCCGAAATGGTAACAGCCATTGCATTGTCGGGGCGATTGGATTTTAACCCTATTACCGACACTTTAACAAATAATAAAGGCGAAAAGGTAAAACTCGACCCTCCAACAGGGTGGGAGTTGCCTGAGAGAGGCTTTGCAGTAGAAGACAACGGCTATCAGGCTCCGGCTAATGACGGATCAAATATCGAAGTTACCGTTAATCCTAATTCCGATAGGCTGCAACTGCTGACACCGTTTGCTGCATGGGATGGCAAAAATATAACAGGCGCCAAGTTATTGATAAAGGCTAAAGGCAAATGTACAACCGACCATATTTCAATGGCAGGCCCATGGTTACGCTTTCGCGGGCATTTAGATAATATTTCGGATAACTGTTTAATTGGAGCGGTTAACGAGTTTGGCGAAGCTACAAACAAAGTAAAAAATCAAATTGACGGAAGCTATAATACCGTGCCGGCAACAGCAAGGGCGTATAAAGCGGCAGGAATCCCTACTATTGTTGTTGGCGATTCAAATTATGGAGAAGGTTCGTCGCGCGAACACGCAGCAATGGAGCCGCGCCATTTAGGCGTTAGGGCTGTTATTGTAAAATCATTTGCCCGTATTCACGAAACAAACCTTAAAAAACAAGGAATGTTGGGGCTTACGTTTAATGATGACAGCGATTACGACAAAATTCAGGAATCGGATACATTTGATCTTTTAGGCCTTACAGATTTTACCCCAGACAGTAAATTTACACTTGTGGCAAAGCATACCGACGGCACAAGCCATGATATACTACTTAACCACACCTATAATAAAGCACAAATTGAGTGGTTTAAAGCAGGCAGTGCACTTAACTTAATTCGTAAACAATCAAAATAATATTTAATATGTCAGCACAAAAAATTACAATCGAAAACGGAAAATTAAACGTACCAAACAACCCTGTAATCCCTTTTATTGAAGGCGACGGTACCGGCCCAGATATTTGGGCGGCATCGGTAAAAGTATTAGATGCCGCGGTTGAGAAAGCCTATAATGGTGAAAAAAAAATTGAGTGGAAAGAGGTATTTGCCGGCGAAAAGGCATTTAACAAAACAGGCGAGTGGCTACCAAACGAAACGCTCGATGTAATAAAAGAGTACCTTGTGGCCATAAAAGGGCCTTTGACAACACCAATTGGCGGTGGCATCCGCTCGTTGAATGTGGCATTGCGCCAAAAACTCGATTTATACACATGCTTGCGTCCGGTTCGCTATTTTAAAGGCGTTCCGTCTCCTGTTAAAGACCCAACTACTACCGACATGATTATTTTTCGTGAAAATACCGAAGATATTTATGCCGGAATTGAGTGGATGAATGGAACTCAAGAGGTGGAAAAGGTGAAAAAGTTTTTTATTGAGGAAATGGGCGTTAAAAATATACGTTTCCCCAAAACCAGCTCGTTTGGCGTTAAACCTGTTTCAAAAGAGGGCACCGAGCGTTTGGTAAGGGCAGCTATACAGTATGCCATTGACCATAAAAAGCCATCGGTTACATTGGTGCATAAAGGTAATATAATGAAGTTTACCGAAGGCGCTTTTCGCGATTATGGATACCAGTTGGCAAAAAATGAGTTTGGCGCAAAAGAGTATGAAGGCGGTCCTTGGCAGGTTATCGAAAAAGGCGGGCATAAAATAGTTATAAAAGATGTAATTGCCGATGCCTTTTTACAGCAGATACTTACCCGCCCTGCCGAGTATTCGGTAATTGCAACATTAAACCTTAACGGCGACTATATTTCTGATGCATTGGCTGCCATTGTTGGTGGTATTGGCATTGCACCGGGGGCAAACATAAACTATGTAACCGGTAATGCAATTTTTGAGGCAACACACGGTACAGCACCAAAATATGCAAATCTTGATAAGGTAAACCCCGGCTCGGTAATACTATCGGGGGTTATGATGTTTGAACACCTTGGATGGCAAAAGGCAGCTGATTTAATTGTTGAGAGCTTAAGCCGCACTATCGCAAAAAAACAGGTTACATACGATTTTCATAGGCAGATGGAAGGCGCCACACTATTAAAATGTAGTGAATTTGGAAATGCCTTAATCGAGAATATGGAGTGATGATTTTCGAAAAAATTGAGTTGGATATATAAAATATGATTATTTCATAAATTTTGTTATTTAATTGGCAGTTATTGACCTGCCTGTCGAAGGCTGGTTATTGATATGTTGCTATTTGAATAATGTTTTTAATCTAATATATTAACTTTCTATAGAGAAAACTTTCACAATAATTAACGCCTGCATTTTGCAGGATAAAAATTAATAAAATTAAAATATAGAAACTATGTCACTATTAAAAGAAAGATTAGCTCAAAAAATTGAGGAGCATCGGCCAAGGACAACAAAACTGCTCAAGGAGCATGCCGATGTTAAATTAGGTGATGTTACTATCGGTCAAGCAATTGGCGGAGGTAGGGGCGTTAAAATGCTTGTTACCGACATTTCGTACTTAGACCCCATGGAGGGCATCCGCTTTCGCGGATATACTATCCCTGAGGTATTAGAAAAACTACCAAAGCCCAATGGTAAAGAGTACCCATGCGTTGAATCGTTTTGGTGGTTGCTGCTTACCGGTGATATACCTACGCAAGAAGAGGCTATGGACGTTAGAAAAGAGTTCAATACAAAAAAAATTATTCCGCAATATGTAATTGAACTTTTGCGCAAAATACCAAGAGACACGCATCCTATGACAATGTTTTCTTCGGCCGTTTTGGCAATGCAACGCGAATCAAAATTTGCAAGGCTCTATGAAAAAGGCATGGATAAAAAAGATTATTGGAAGCCAATGTATGATGATGCTATTCAGATAATTGCAAAACTGCCTTCGATTGCTGCATATATTTATAGGATGAAGTACAGGAATGACACTTTGATTGCTCCTGACTATTCATTGGATATTGGTGGCAACTTTGCACATATGATGGGTATCGATGCACCTTATGATGATGTTGCAAGAATGTATTTTATTCTTCATTCTGACCATGAGTCGGGAAATGCATCGGCACATACAACGCACTTGGTATCTTCAACCCTTTCCGATGCATACTATTCACTATCGGCAGGACTTAATGCATTGGCAGGTCCATTGCATGGTTTGGCTAATCAAGAGGTTTTGCGCTGGCTGCATGATGTAATTGAAAAACTTGACGGAGTAGAGCCTACTGAAGAGTTGATGAAAAAATTTGTTTGGGATACGTTGAATAGTGGACAGGTAATACCCGGGTTCGGACATGCCGTACTTCGTAAAACAGACCCAAGGTACTTTGCCCAACGCGAATTTTGCCTGAAGCATTTGCCCGATGATAAAATTTTTAAGTATGTAAACATGCTTTATAATGTTGTTCCCGATATTTTGCGCGAACAAGGCAAGGCAAAAAATCCATGGCCAAACGTCGATGCCCAATCGGGTGTTGTACAGTGGCACTATGGCATTAAAGAGTACGATTTTTATACTGTGATGTTTGGAGTAGGCAGGGCACTTGGAGTATTGTCGAATATTATTTGGGACAGGGCACTTCTATACCCGCTTGAGAGACCTAAATCGCTTACAACGGCAATGCTTGAGGATTTTGCAAAGAAAGGATAATATAGTATTGTTGAATCGAATATATTCGCAGCAGGCTGCGTTTTATAATATTAAAAAGGTTTACCACTAAACGGTAAACCTTTTTTTGTTGATTTAATTATATGGTTTTACTGTTATTTTAATGGGTTTGTAAATATTCTTCTTTTTTTAGTGGGAAAAATGCATTCAATTTATAAGCGATCTATTACAACTTAAAAATGTAAAATAAAAGTTAGAAAAAGTGATGTTAAATGTTTATATTTA
>CAYQPP010000132.1:7244-9574 GCA_964419235.1 uncultured Bacteroidales bacterium | reverse complement strand
TTATATATTTGCAAAAACAAACAGTATAAAAATGATAAAGCAAAATAAAATAAGGCAATTATTGTTATCGGTGGTTTTGTTATTGCCGGTATTGTCGTTTGCACAAGTTACCTTTAAAGCAACAGCACCGCGTGTGGTTGCGGTTGGCGAACAGTTTAGACTTTCGTATTCGGTAAATGCGAAAGGCAGTAACTTTTCGCAACCCGACTTTGGTAAATTCAATGTTTTGTCGGGACCAAATGTTTCGTCAAGCAGCAGTGTGCAAATTATCAACGGAAATATGACTCAAAGTGTATCATACACTTATAACTATATTATGATGGCTACCGCCGAAGGAAAATTTACCATTCCGCCGGCATCGGTTAATGTTAAAAGTAAAACTTATAAATCGAATGCCGTTACCATTGAAGTGGTAAAAGGTTCCGCAACAGCTTCGGCATCAGCAAGAAGTCAAACATCATCATCAGGCGGAGGACAAACTCACGTTGATAAATCAAATGCGGGAAAAGATGTTTTTGTGGCTGTTAATGTAAATAAAAAATCGCTGTATCAAGGCGAAAGTTTAGTTGCCGATATTAAGGTTTACACCAGAAAAGACCTTGCCGGATTCGATGATATTAAATTTCCTCCGTTTACCGGATTTTGGAGTCAAGATATTGAGGCACCAACGCAAATACAATTGCATCGTGAAAACGTAAACGGTGTTATTTACAATGTGGGACTGTTTAAAAAAGTTTTGTTGTTTCCGCAACGCTCGGGTAATATCACTATCGACCCGTTTAAAATTACCTTAATAACACAAGAGCGTGTGCGTAGCAGTAGTCCGTTTGATGACTTTTTTGGCGGTTCATACAGGCGTGTGCCTGTGAAAACGGCAAGTAAGCCGATAAATATTAAAGTAAAACCGTTACCTGCCGATAAACCGAAAGATTTTAACGGAGCCGTGGGCCGTTTTAAAATGTCGGCTACAATTGATAAGAATAAAGTTAAAGCAAACGAAGCTATTAACTTAAAAATAAGAATTACCGGAACGGGTAATTTAAAGCTGATAAAACCGCTTAATGTTGATTTTCCGCCCGACATTGATGTTTACGACCCGAAAACGTCGCTAAACACTAAAGTTACTACAAGCGGAATTACAGGAAGTATAACATTTACATATCTGTTTATTCCGCGATATGCAGGAACTTACAGAATTGCTCCTATAACTTTCAGCTATTTCGATACATCGACAAAAACATATAAAACAATTACCACTCGCGAATTTGAGATAACCGTAGAAAAAGGTTCGGGCGACGAAGAGATGACTTCGGGTGTGGTGCAAGGATTGTCGAAAGAAGAGGTTAAATTTATAGGTAAAGACATACGATTCTTAAAAACAAATTTTCAACTGAAAAAGAAAGAATTGCCGTTGTTTAACAGTAAATTGTTCTATTTGGTTTACATTGTATCGCTTGTGCTGTTTGTGTTGATTTTAATTATTCGCCGTTCGCAAATTAAGAAAAATGCCAATCAGGCAAAACTAAAAAATCGTAAGGCTAATAAAGTATCGCGTAAGCGGTTGAAAAAAGCCGTCGGCTTTATGAAACAGAGCAACGATGAGAAATTTTACGATGAAATTCTTAAAGCAATATGGGGTTATTTAAGCGATAAATTGCTGATTCCCGTTTCAGAACTGTCAAAGGACAATGTGGCTGAAATACTTGAAAAACACAATGTTGACAAAGAAAATATTACCGAACTGATGCAACTGCTTGATGCTTGTGAATTTGCACGTTTTGCACCGGCATCGGTATCGGGAGGTATGGAAGAAATTTATAAAAAAGCAGGTAAGTTAATATCTGTATTGGATCAGAAAATTAAAGTTATTTAAAATAATAACTGTAAAAATATTATAATAAAATGAAGAGAATACTTATAATAATATTATTGATAGCAACCGGTTGGGGAATTAAAGCTCAGCAACAACAATTGCTCGACTCGGCTGCACAATATTACGCCGACAGAAAATATGAAAAGGCAATTGGAACATATCAAAAAATATTGGATGACGGCTATGAGTCGGCTGAGCTGTATTATAATTTGGGAAACGCTTATTATAAATCGAATAAAATTCCGTATGCAATACTAAATTATGAGCGTGCAAAAAAACTCAATCCGAAAGACGAAGACATCAATTTTAATTTAAAATTGGCAAATACTCACGTTGTTGATAAAATTGATGTTATTCCCGAATTCTTTTTGACATCGTGGTGGGGCGATTTAATCAATACAATGTCGTCGAACAAATGGGCAATAATAAGTATGGCTGCATTTGTGATTGCTCTTAC
>CAYQPP010000132.1:5295-7144 GCA_964419235.1 uncultured Bacteroidales bacterium | reverse complement strand
GGCTGGATAAAGGAAAGCGACTTAGAAGTGATATAACTTATTTGTATTTAGAGGTTTTCGCTTTTATATTAAAAATGAGTATTTTTGTTTTATTATGAATGAACAAGTTTACATACTGAACAAATTAAAAGAATTGAAACCTGTTCTTAAAAAAGAATATTCTGTAAAAAAAATAGGTTTGTTCGGTTCATTCTCAAATAATACTTATACCGAAAATAGTGATATTGATATACTTGTTGAACTGGAAAGACCAATAGGTTGGAAATTCTTTTCTTTAGAAATTTTTCTTGAAAAAGTATTTGGACGAAAGATTGATTTGGTTACTAAAAATGCCATAAAAGAACAAATAAAAGATAAAATTTTACAACAAGTTAAATATGCATAAGTGAAAAACGAGGAAAGAACATACCGTATGTATATTGAGGATATTTTAACTTCAATGAATAGAATAGCCGAATATATTAACGGGTTGACTTTTATTAAATTTAAACAAGATTATAAGACAGTAGATGCTGTAATAAGAAATTTTGAGATTATAGGCGAAGCTGCTAAAAATATACCTAAAACAATTAAAGAAAAATATCCGGATATTCCTTGGAGAGAGATGTATCTTCTTAGAAATAAAGTTACTCGCGAATATTTTGGAATTGATTATGAAATAATTTGGGATATTGCATCTAATTATTTACCTGAAAATCATAACCAAATCTCTCAAATTCTCAAAGAAGAAAAAAACAATTAATAAATTATCTTAATTTTGATGAAAGGCTTCCTTACTATAATACTTTTAATAGTTTCCAATACATTTATGACACTTGCTTGGTATGGACACTTGAAATTTGCCGAATGGAAGTGGTTCAGTAAATTGGGGCTTGTATCTGTAATTCTTATCAGCTGGGGGATAGCACTTTTTGAATATGTTTTTCAAGTGCCTGCCAACAAAATAGGTTTTGCCGAAAACGGTGGACCTTTTTCGCTTACTCAACTAAAAGTAATTCAAGAAGTTATAACACTGGTTGTTTTCGGCGTTTTTTCAATGATAGTATTTGGGCAATCGTTTAAATGGAATCATATTGTTGCTTTTGTATTGATAGTATTGGCTGTATATTTTATGTTTAAAAAATGAGAGTAGTAATTCAAAGGGTAAAACAGGCATCGGTAACAATTGATAACTCTGTTTTTTCGGAAATAAAAAGCGGGCTTTTAATATTGTTTGGCATAGAAGACAGCGATACGCAAGATGATATAGAGTGGCTTTGCGGGAAAATAAGTCGTTTGCGTATTTTTGACGATGAAAATGGTGTAATGAACAAATCAATTACGGATATTAACGGCGAACTGCTTGTTGTGTCCCAATTTACCTTGCATGCTTCCACAAAAAAGGGAAATCGCCCATCGTATATCAGAGCATCAAAACCCGATTTTGCAATTCCCGTGTATGAGAATTTTGTCAAGTATTTACATCAAATATCAAACCTTTCGGTAAAAACCGGCAAGTTTGGTGCAATGATGGATGTAGCACTTATAAATGACGGTCCTGTTACCATTATTATGGACAGTAAACAAAAAGATTTTTAAAATCTATGATTAAAAAAGAAGAGATAACATTAAGAGACCTTCAAAAGCAAGTTGATAGTTGGATAAAAACTTATGGAGTAAGATATTTTTCTGAGCTTACCAATATGGCAATTCTTACCGAAGAAGTTGGTGAACTTGCCCGAATAATGGCACGCACATATGGCGACCAATCATTTAAAAAGGGTGATTTAGCAAAAAATCTGTCTGATGAACTTGCCGATGTTCTTTGGGTGTTAGTTTGCATTGCAAATCAAACGGATATCGACCTTAC
>CAYQPP010000132.1:1705-5195 GCA_964419235.1 uncultured Bacteroidales bacterium | reverse complement strand
CAGCTAAAAACATAACTGAAATATTGTTCTTAACAAAAATTTATTAAATACTATTTATTAGTATATTTGAAATTGTAAAAACATAATTAAATTTTTCAAACAGATGGAAATATTAAAAAAATATCCTTGCCCTTTTACAACACTTGACGTTGACCGAATTGTAATTGAAGCAAAAGCTTTAATTGATGAAATGTTTACCGTTGATAATCTTAAAACTGCATTTAGTTTAATTGACCTTACATCGCTTAATGCCGATGATACTTGTGATAAGATTATCAAAATGACGCAAAAAGTTGATAATTTTAACAATGAATTTCCTGATATTCCCAATGTTGCGGCAATTTGCGTATATCCTCCGTTTGTAAAAACAGTTGCCACATATCAAAAAAACAAAACCATAGCACTTGCTTCAGTTGGTGCGGGATTTCCATCATCACAAACATATATTGAAGTAAAAACACTTGAATGTGAGAAAGCAGGATTTGACGGAGCTACCGATATTGATATTGTTATTTCGTTGGGTAAATGGAAATCCGGCGAGTATCAAACTGTTTACGATGAAATAAAAGCTGTGAAAAAAGCCGTAGGGAATCGTCATTTGAAAGTTATACTTGAAACGGGTATTTTGTCAACTTGCGAAGAAATATGGAAAGCATCGCTTGTAGCAATGGAAGCGGGTGCCGATTTTATTAAAACAAGCACCGGAAAAACAGAACCTGCCGCAACACCCGATGCAGCCGTTGTTATGTGTGAAGCTATTAAAGAATATCACAAACATACAGGCAGAAAAGTAGGATTTAAACCTGCCGGTGGCATTTCTACATCAAAAGATGCTATATATTACATGGCTATAGTAAAATCAATATTGGGCAACGAATGGCTTAACAATAAATTAATGCGTATCGGTGCAAGTCGTTTGGCAAACAACCTGCTTACCGACATTAACAAACAGGAAACAGGTGAAAATAGCGAGATAAAATATTTTTAGTTTATTTACAAATCTTTAAAAACTCTTGCCAAAGAAAATCCCGGAGCATCTACCTTAAGGTCAAGAAAATAACCGAACGGTGTTTGCTCCACTTCAAAACCCGAATTTATTAATCGCTCTTCGATATTGTCAAACAGGGTTTTAGTAAATTTCGGCTCCGCTTTACTTTCCGACAGGTGAGCAAAACTATGCAAAATAATCTTTTTTGTACTGTTTTTTCCTGCTATCCATTTTAAATTCTTCAACAGTTTCTTTTTTACCGATGATTCATTTTCTATATCTTCGGCTTCTACTTGTATAAATGCAGCTTGCACATTTTCATATTCCTTACCTTCAGAAGCATCAGGCATTGAGTCCAATGTTTTTACGGTTGGAGTATATGAAAATTTATTCATATAAATCATTAACAATTTCATATTCTAATTATTAGTTAAATTATTGATATTTAATCTTATATTTTTATTTTACGCTATCGCACGATTGTATCGTGGTTTTATGCAATTTACAAAAAATAAAAGAATACTGTTTTATCTTATTAATTAATGTTAAATAGCACATTTTATATAATAATACCTAAAAAAATATTGTTGTTTATTGGCAATTATTTATTTTTGAATATACCTAAATAATACTTTAGCAGAACGAAACTATAAACAATCAATAATAATTATTAACCAAAAGCCAAATAAAATGAAATTCAAAAAAATTATCTTAACAATATTTGTTATTCTTTTTTCTTACGTTGGTTATTCGCAATTTGGCATTACAAGTTACTCAATTTATGCTCTTGGTATAAATACAAATCAAAACAGAATGATAAGCGGAGAGTTTAAAACTTTTACAAACAGAACTTTTGAAAATATTGCAATGGAACTTGATGCTTTTTACAATTTTAAAGCATGCGAGTATCACCGTTTTTCAGCAGGTATCGGGTTAAATGCTTTTCCGTTTGCAGGGGCAGACCAAATTCACTCTTTAACTTTTCCGCTTGAATTGGAAGTATTTCCGCTTAAAGATTTCAAAAAACTCTCCTTTTTATTTGAATTAACACCCGAATATGTTGTCGAAGAAGATTTTAATCTGAGATACTTATGGGGTATAAGATATACTTTTGGCAAAAAGAAGAATAAAGATTAAATAAAAAGACCTAACAGATTCATTTAATACAATCATTATCTACAGACTTGTATAAAAATCTGTCAGGGTCTAATTTTGTTGCTCTTTAGACAGTTTGAAAGTAGGTTTCTACAACCTCACAGCAATATCGTAAGCATCACGAATAGCATCTTGTGCTTTGGCAACTTTTTTTGCATCGCCGGCAATAAAAATAGGAATACCGCTACCATCCAGTTCATCTTTCAACGGAATAAAACTCTCCATTCCTGCCGATACCACAATTAAATTAACATTATTAAAAATAACGGGAGAACCATATTTTTCGGCATAAACGGTTTTTTCGTCAACCTTTTTTATATAAGTGTGGTCGCTTAACACCGCTTGCTTTTCGGTAAGCATTTTTATCGACAGCTTTTTGGCTATCATCTCCATATTACCGCCAAAATCTTCGGTGCGTTTCACCATTGTTACCTTGTTGTTTTTTGCAACAAGAGCTACTGCCACATCAACTCCCACAAGTCCCCCGCCTATAATTAAAACATTTTTATTTTCGGGTAATTTATCTTTTTCAAGAATATCAGCCCACACATAATCAGTAAGTCCTTCAATATCTAATTTTACGGGTTTTGCACCTGTTGTTATAACAACACCGTCGTAATTTTTTGCTAAAATATCATTTTTAACGGCTTCTTTGTTTATAATATTTACATTATAAGTTTTCAGCTCACTTATATAAAACGGCACAAGTGCTTTCATCGACTCTTTTTTCGGAGTCATCCAAGCCAAATTAAACTGTCCGCCGAGTCTGTTTTTTTCGTATAAATCAACCTTATGTCCCTTTTTGCTTAATGTTACGGCTGCTTCCATTCCTGCAAGTCCGCCGCCTATTACCGCATAATATTTCGGTTTGGCTGTCGCCGATATTGGTTTTGCATTGGGATTGTTTACCGTAGGATTAACCAAACAGCCCAATCCTTTACCTTGTTTTACTCCGCCGAGACATCCGTCGGAACAAGCCAAACATGGTCTAACGTTTCCTTTTACTTCACCCGAATATTTACCCGCAAAATCGGCATCGGCAACCAATGCCCTGCCAATAGCCACATAATCGGCGTTAAAATCATTTTTCAACCTGTCAATATCTTCAATCTTATTAACCTGTCCCACAAAAATTACAGGTGCAGATATATTTTCTTTTATTTTTTTTGCCAATTCCCATATTTTCCCTTTCGGGACAAACATATGCTGGAAATACCAAGCCGGAGATGAACATGCCGAACCTGTGGTTACATGCACAGCATCAACTCCTGTTTTTTCAACTTCGCCGGTAAATTTTACAGCTTCGTCAATATGAAATCCTGTGGGAACCATTTCATCTGCGGTGAT
>CAYQPP010000132.1:0-1605 GCA_964419235.1 uncultured Bacteroidales bacterium | reverse complement strand
TGAATACCCAATTGAGTAGGAACTTCACGCAATCCCGCATTCATATAAAGCGGCTCTAATGTCACTGCACCTACGTGCTTGCTTCGCTCATTGTAAAAATCAATATGTCTTTGTGTAACAATACCTGTTTTGTCGCTGTATCCCAACTTTACGGGAGCAAATATCAAATTATTTCTCAACTGTAACATAGCTTTAAAATATTTAAGTATATAGATTAATTGATACGTAAATTTAATGAATTATAAATTAGAGAAAAAGAATTACAAACATTATTTTGAACAAATGTTCATTATATTTTAAATTTACAAGACTTATAGATTTTTAGCATCACAAAATTATTTATGAGAAATGTAATTGTTTAAGAACTTGAGATTTATGCTTATAAACATAAATATTTTCAACTAACGTTTTTAAGTTAAGGTTCTGTTTTTTTTGTAATATTGATTTAGAGTTAAGAATTGCTAATAACCAATAACCATTAAGCTGTAGAAATTATGAAAACTTTTACAACTATTATTTTATTGTTAATATCGTTTGTCAGTTTCTCACAAGAAGGTTTTCAATTAATTATTATTGATAATATTAACAGAGCCGACACTGTTATTTTTGGTATGGATAATGATGCAACACAGGGAATTGACGAGACTTTCGGAGAGCAAAATATTTTCGGAACAGCACAGGACAGTCTTGAAATAAGGTCGGTTATGCGAGATACGGTTAACCATTTGTGTTTAACAAAATCTTTTAATGAATTAAACGGAGAACCGCTTTATTTTGATTCCAATATTGATTTAAAAAGAGACTTTAGAGAATTTACCCTGCTTTCTCCCGAAAATAATAATTTTGAATTTTTAATTAATGCAGTAGAATATCCCGTTACAATTATTGCGGATTTTACAAAATGGTATCCCAACGGAATTTGGATTGTTCACCTGTTTTTAGTTGACAACAACTGTCAGAATGTTAATAATATAGACTATACATATGTCAATCCTGATGATGTTGATACTTTAATTATTGATAACGATGCATCCGTAAAAGGCATTATTGTAAAATTTGAACATGAAGTAGGAATAAATGAGAGAACAAAAAATATTTCATTGGAAATATCACCTAATCCTACTACCGGGTTATTTTTGTTAAATGTAAATAATAAAAAATATGATAATGCAGAATTAATTATTTACTCATCAACAGGACGAATAATTGAAAAAAAAGAACTCAATAAACCATCGGATTACAATATTGATATTTCCGATTATCAAAACGGACTTTATCTTATTCAATACAAAGACGGTTTAGGACATATAAGTACAAAAAAAGTAATTAAAAAATAAATTACTATGAACAAACTAACAACAATTTTATTTATAGTTTTATCGATATCTGCTTATTCACAAGAATATTGGGATTATGACATTAATCTTGAAGATACCAATCAATTTTTCAGATTAAATATAGATACTATCTCTAATCCGAATAACATTTGGCAAATAGGAGAACCTCAAAAAACAGTATTTACATCTGCATATTCAATTGTAAGAAAATATAAAATTACCACTAAAGTTTAACCCAAACTATGCAATAGAAAACTATTTTCGTTTT
>CAYQPP010000131.1:0-9670 GCA_964419235.1 uncultured Bacteroidales bacterium | reverse complement strand
ACAAACCCTAAATAACCCCCGCCTCAATCATCTGTACAATTAACTCAATATCGGCATCATCGCCGTATGGGTCGTATGTGCTTTTAAGGTTCGACCCAAAAATACGCGCAATGCCTTGCCAAAAAACAGCCGAAAACGAGCCCCTGTACTCTTTAACCAAGTTATACGATGTATTGCCTATCTCTCTGTAAACCAGTTTTATCAGAATTTTTCCTTGCGAGAAAGTCAACTTTCGCAAATCAGCCTCATAACGGGCAAACATCTCCTTTTCATAGCTTTTTATAAACTTTTTCCTTGCTTTATCGCCTTCAATATATTGCAGGCTGTCGTTCATTATGCCTAACTCTTTGCGGGCAATTATTGCAAACGGGTAAGCTTTTTTAACATTGCGTATCAACCTATTATACCTACGTCGCTGTCGCCGGTTTTTAAACTCCCTTTTCGGAAAAACCTTAACTTCTTTAATATTATAATTAGGCAGCGTATCGCCCCCAACAACCACCGAACCCAAAACCTTTGCACTATCGCGATAGGCATTCTGCGAAAAAAGCAGATGACTAAATAATGAAAATATTATGGATACAAATAGCGTTTTTAACATGGTTGTAAAAATACAAATATTATGCACAAGTATATTTTATTAAAACTATTAACAAGATATTTCAATAATTATTACTTTCGTAAAAACTATTTTTATTATGGAATTACATGTTATCGATTGTGGAAATATGATGATTGACGGAGGAGCGCTGTTTGGCGTGATTCCAAAAACGATGTGGCAAAAAAAATACAGTTGCGACAACAATAATTTGTGCAACATTATTATGCGCAGCCTGTTGGTTGTTACCAACGACAAAAAGATACTTATTGACTCGGGGCAAGGCAACAAACAAGACGAGAGATTTTTTAAATACCACTACCTAAACGGCGACGGCGAATTGATAAAATCAATAAAAAATGCAGGATACCAACCCGAAGATATTACCGATGTAGTACACACGCATCTGCATTTTGACCATTGCGGCGGAACATTGAAAAACGGTAGTAACGGCAATATTGTCCCCACTTTCCCAAACGCAAAGCTGTGGGTAAGCAAAACCCATTGGGATTGGGCAATAAATCCGAATAAACGTGAATCGCCGGCATTTCCACCCGAGAATATACTGCCCATGAAAGACAGCGGCAACCTGAATTTTATTTATGACGAGGGCGAGCTGTTCCCCGGTTTTTACGTTCTGTTTGCACATGGGCACACCCGTGGGCAAATAATACCGGTAATTGATTATAACGGAAAAAAACTGGTGTTCTGCGCCGATTTAATACCAACAATGGCAAATGTCCCCTTATCGTTTATATCGGCTTTCGACCTGTTTCAACTCGACGTGCTAAGCGAAAAGGAGAAGCTGCTTGAATCGGCCGCAAAAAACGAAATGACACTATTTTTTGAACACGATATTAATACAGAGTGTTGTACTGTCGAAAAAACAGATAAAGGGGTTTTTGTAAAGAATAGCTTTAGTTTAAAAGAGTTTTGTAGCTGATAAATTGTATTTATGTTTTGAACAAAATATTAAAAACACTATAAAATATGACAGAAGAAATAATTCCATTTATTGATAATGAAATTTCATTAATTGATGAATTAAATTTGCTTTATCAAAGGAGATTGATAAACAAGGAAAAACAAAAAGAAATTGGAATTAAACGAATTGCATTAAATAATTTGGAAAGAGAAAAGATTTTCAATAAAACTGGTGGTTTATGTCATGTGTGTGGAACAACATTAGATGTATCTTTATTTGAAGCAGACCATGTAAAACCTTTAGTGTCAGGGGGGAATGATATTATAGATAATTTTTTGCCTGCATGTTCAAAATGCAATAATTACAGATGGAATTATTCTCCAGAAGAAATTCAATGGATTTTAAAATTAGGTGTTTGGCTAAAGACAAAAATTCAGAATGGGAATCTCACTAAAAATAAAGTTCTTGAAGAATTTATACAAGATGAAATTAATCGAGAAAATAGGAGGAAAAATCCTCGTAAACCTTATACACCACAAGTTGATTACCATGACTTATTACCTATAAAAGGTAAATTTGGTTCTAAAACAATAACATACTCTGAAATAAAACAAGCCAACAAAATTATAGAAAAATATATTGAACATTTTACAATTGGGCAAATAGATATTTTAAATTCTAAATCTTTTCTAATTACTGGAGAAACAAATGTTAACAGAAAAGACTTAGAAAACATGATAAAAAAAAAGGGCGGAATAATAAAAACTTCCATATCAAAAAAATTAAACTATTTGATAATAGGAAACTTTTATGGATTTTCTAAAATAATGAAACTAAATATCATAAATGAAACCGAAAATGGTTTGATTAGAATTATTTTGAGTAAAGAATTTGAAAATACATTTGCAAACATCATATAAAACAAATTTTGATAATTAAATGAATAAAATTATTAATTACAGAATTTGAAAAATTAAGCTTTAGAGATACATATATGTTTTTTATATCATCTTAAAAAAGGCATAACGCTATGATAATAAACGAAGTAAAAGACAAAAAAACAAAACGCCAGTTTCTTGACCTTCCAAAACGGTTATATAAAGGCGACAATAACTGGACATGTATTTTAGATGCCGAAGTCAAGAATATATTTGACCCCGAGCATAACACCTGCTTTGCCCACGGCGATGCCTGCAGGTGGATTTTACTTGATGAAAACGAGATGGTAATTGGCAGAATTGCCGCTTTTTACGACATGAAAAAAGCCAACAACCCAAACCACGGACAGCCTACCGGCGGCATAGGCTTTTTTGAATGTACCAACAACCAACAAGCTGCCAACAAACTTTTTGATGTTGCCAAAGCATGGCTTGTATCAAAAGGCATGGAGGCAATGGACGGGCCAATAAATTTTGGCGAAAACTACGTACATTGGGGCTTATTGGTTGAGGGGTTTATGCACCAAGCCTACGGAATGCCATACAACTTTCCGTATTACAAGCAACTATTTGAAAATTACGGGTTTAAAACCTATTTTGAGCAGTATAGCTACCATACCGATTTAACCAAACCTTTTCCTGAACGGCAAGAGAAATTTGCCCGCTTTGTAATGCGCAAACCCAACTATAAATGGGATCATATGCGTTTTAACAACCACAAAAAATATATTAAAGATGTAGTTGAGATTTACAATGCCGTTTGGTCTGATTTTCATGAAGATTATACACCCATTACCATTGACGAGTTTGAAAAGGTATTTATGGATGCAAAACCTCTTTTAAACGAAGACTTTATTGTATTTGCCTACGACGAGGAAAAACCAATAGGGATGATTGTTACCTTTCCGGATTTTAACCAAGTTTTTAAAAAACTAAAAAACGGCAAACTTACCCTTATCAATAAATTAAAACTGTTATACCACAAAAAACACAGCATTACACGCTCGCGCCAATTGGTTTCGGGTGTAATTCCCGAGTACCAAAAAGCAGGTATTATAGGCCCCCTTTTCTTAAACATGGTTGATGCATGCAAAAAACACGGTATTACCGAACTTGAAATGAGTTGGGTGGGCGACTATAACGAAACGGTAAATAAAATGTATAAACTAATGGACAACACAATAAAAGCAAAAACACATATTACCTACCGCTACCTGTTTGACAGAAAAAAGCCTTTTAAACGTTTTACCAATGAAAATGCTGAAAAAACAAAGAGAAAAACAACCTAAAAAATAAAAAATCCATATTTATTGATTTATGGTGTAGAAAAATTTTGTAATTAAAAATCTTAGTTCTACTTTTGCAAGCCAATTATTTAAAGTTTAATTTTAAATAGATATAAAAATGAGAAAGGGAATACATCCTGAGAATTATCGCCTTGTAGTGTTTAAAGACATGTCAAACAATGAGACTTTTCTTACAAAAAGTACTGTCAACACAAAAGATACGATAGAATTAGACGGGACAGAATATCCATTAGTGAAGATAGAGATATCAAGTTCATCGCACCCGTTTTATACCGGTAAGATGAAACTTGTTGATACAGCAGGTCGTGTTGATAAATTCCGTAATCGCTACGCAAAACACACCGAGAAAAATAAAAAGTAATTTATACTTTAGAGATATTAATAAAGCTGTCCGCAATTCGGACAGCTTTTTTTTTGCTTGCCATCAAATATATTGTAATTTTCTATTTCAATAAAAAATAAACACAAATGCTGAAACAAAAAGAAAAAACCATCTATAATGCGGTAATTATTACCATGAACAGCAATTACGATATTATTGAAAATGGATATATATCGATAAAAAACAACAAAATAACATCAATTGGCAAGGGCAAGCCAAAAAATACCGAAAATTTATATAATGCAAAAGGGAGTATTATTATACCCGGTTTTGTAAATGCGCACACCCACCTGCCAATGACAATGTACCGCGGTATTGCCGACGATTTGCCGCTAAAAGAGTGGTTAGAGGAGCATATTTGGCCGGCAGAGGCAAAAAATACAAATGAAAAAAATGTGCGCAGCGCAGCAAAATTGGGTTTAGAAGAGATGATACGCACCGGCACGACAACCTTTTGCGACATGTATTTTTTTGCCGATGCGGTAGCTGAAGAGACATCGGAAATTGGATTGCGGGCAGTAATGAACGAACCAATTATTGATTTTGCCACAAACAGTTATAAAAATACCGCCGAAGCTTTAAAAAAGGCATTGGATTTTATCGAAAAATGGGGCAACAACAACCTTATTTACCCTGCATTGAATTTTCACTCAACCTATTCGTGCAACAAAAAAACGTTATCGGAGATAAAGAAAATATCTGACAAATATAATATAGGAGTCTCCACCCACCTGTCGGAAACCCAACAGGAAGTTAAGACGGTAACGCAACAACAAAACGCAACCCCCGCACAGTATTTAAACAATTTGGGGTTGCTTACAAATAAAACCATAGCAGCGCATTGCGTTTGGCTAACAAAACACGAGCAAAAGCTATTTGCAGAAACAGGGGCAAATATTGTTCATTGCCCCACAAGCAACTTAAAACTTGGCAGCGGCATTGCCCCCATTGCCCAATATATTGAAAAAGGCATTAATGTGGCATTAGGCACCGACGGCTGCGCAAGCAACAACAACTTAAACATGGTTGAAGAGATGCGCCTTGCAGCCCTTATACACAAGGGCACAAACCATAACCCAACTTTAATACCTGCCCGCGAGGCTTTAAAAATGGCAACCATAAACGGGGCAAAGGCTTTAGGTTTAGATGATAAAATAGGCTCGATTGAAACAGGCAAACATGCCGATTTACTGCTTATTGATACAAATAACACATTTATGAAACCCATTTACGACTACTACTCAGCAGTAATTTACTCAATGAACAGCAGTTGTATCAGTACCGTTTTGGTTGACGGCAAGGTTTTGATGGAGAACAAAACAATTAACCAAGCTAACGAATTAATTCATCAATAACATCATTATTATTCCAGCTAATGTATTTATTGACTGACGACAGATAACTTTGTGAACCACAATATATAATGTAGCTGTTTTTGCGCGGTTCGCCCGATAGCTTTCTTAAATAATCAATATTTTTAAAAAACTTATCCGATATTGTTTTATTGCCTTTTACTTCAATGTAAACAGGAGTGCCATTTTCACTCTTTTCTAAAATCAAATCAACCTCATGTCCTGTTTTATTGCGCCAATAATACATTGATGTATTTAATAGGTTGTGGTGTATGCGCTTTTTGATATCCGAAATAACATAATTCTCGATAATAGCTCCATAATTATAATATTGAATTAACTGATGTGTTGATTTTAAGCCTAATAACGAGCAAAGCAAACCGGTATCGTAAAAATACATTTTTGGAGATTTTATTATCCGCTTATTGAAATTCTTATGATAAGGTTCTAAAAAATATATTAAATAACTTGATTGAAGCAGGGCCAACCATGATTTTGCTGTTTCATGCTTTATGTCGCAGTCGTTGGCAATATTTGAGATATTAAGAATTTGCCCTGCTCTGCCTGCACATAGTTTTATAAACCTTATAAATGTAGAGAAATTGGCAATGTTTCTTATCTGTTTCACATCGCGCTCTACATAAGTTTGAATATAAAATGGGTAAAATTTATCTATTGGTATATTTTTATCATAAATACGAGGATAACAACCTTTTAGGGCAATCTCATTAATGTCATTAATAATTATGCCCCCATCTGTCAATTCATTATTATCAAAAGGCAAAAGTTTTAAAATAGCTGTTCTGCCTGCTAAAGTTTGCGTTATTTTCTCTAACAACAAAAAATTTTGAGAGCCTGTTAATACAAACATGCCTTCTTTATTTGCATCGTCAACAATAGTTTGAATATATGAAAACAGATTTGGGACCCTCTGTATTTCATCAATAATACAACCTTTTTTAAACTGTTCTAAAAACCCTTTGGGGTCGCTCTCTGCAAATTCTTTGGTATCAGGATTTTCGAGTGTTACATACTCATAATTTGTCAAAAGATTTTTTACAAGCGTTGTTTTGCCCGATTGCCTTGGCCCTGTTAGCGTTACAACAGGATAATACCGTAACAACTCTTTTATGCTATTTGTTAACTTCCGATTAATCATGTTACAAATATACAACAATGTTGGATAAATTTACCTATTGATGGGTAAATTTGTCCATTTATATTATATTAACTTGTATTTCAGTATATTATAACCATCCCAAAAACACACATAGCTTGGCTTTACGCAAAAAAAAGCGTACAAAACTTTGCATTTTGCAGTTAAATCAACCTGAATTACATACACGTTTAGTAATGGCTATTTTTTATTAGTATCGGTAATCCTGTAAGTATAAAAATTTGTTATTAAGCTTTCGAGTGCCATAAAAATAACAACATCGGGTTTCTCCTTTTTAATAATATCAATATTTAGCTTATAATGCCACGAATCAAAAATAAAGGTGCTATAATGAAACATATTTTTCATATAAGGCATTAAAGCGCCACCAAACGAATCCCTAATAATCAAGGCATTGGGCAAGCTGTCATTATTTGATTTGTAACTCTTTTGATATGACCAAGGATAAGGGAATCCTTTTATTACAGGATATTTATGGCGAGTAAATTCTATGGCATCATTCTTACACAATTTTAATAACGGTTTGGTTTCAGAAAACAGCTCGGCATCAGCCGCCATCTTTGCCAAGTTGCCCGTCCAATCATAAACCGAGTCAATACAAAAATCAGTAAATGGAATAGGCGTAATATTTTTTGTAACTTTTAAATTACTTAAAATACCTTTTGCTGCATAATAGCCCCCTATTGTGTTCCAATGGTTATCGCCCTTTAAATAGAGCCTATAGTTCTTTTTTTGAGGCAACAAAAATTCTTTGGTATAAATAATATTAATATCGGTTTTGGTGCGTATTGCGCTTAATAACTGCTCGGTAGCCGTAACTGCATAATTATTTATTAAAAATCTCGGCAAATATTCAGGATACACAGAGTATTTAGTCGGGTTAATAACAATAGCCATTTCAATGCCCATACTGTCTAATACCTTTTTTCGATATTTAAACTCGTTAACCACGGCATTAAGCTGTTCTTGCGTAAAATTCCTTTTACCATTGTATGCGTCAAATTCTTTATCGACATTGTATAGCCAGCCATCATTACCTATTATTAGCTTATCGGGTTTTGGCGATTTTTTCCAGATAGTTGCATTTATAGTACCCATTGTTTTTAAAAAATACCCGCGCAAACTAAAATTATCGCTCAAATAGGCTTCAAATTTACTTGGATAGTCATCTAAATGGTTAATGTCAAATTTGGGCAATTCGGCCTTCTTTTTATTTTCATCATACTCTTTATCGGCAATAAACGGTATAGCCTGATTAGTAAAAAACAGCACTATTATTAAAGCAAATACTAAAAATGTAGAAAAATGGTAGTATTTTATTGTTCGTTTCATCAATTTATAGATTTATGAACAACCTCACTGCAAGCAGACAAGGTGTAAATTTTGTATAAAATATTGTATTTTGCAGCAAGCTGCGAATAACAAACCCATAAGCATAGTATTAAAACCTAAAATAGATAAAAGGGTTATATGCCCCTAATACCAAGCTACCCGTGCCATATAACAACACCACTACTAAAAATATTATAACAGCTACATGTTTTATTACTGATATGGAATATTGTATTTTTAAATTGCTGTTTTGAACATACCCCCTAACCCAATTGTAAGATTTTTGAAAACCCCCCAAAGCTCCTAATACTGCAATTAAAAAAATAAAAACCGATTCGCGGGTAACTACCTTTAAAAAAACAAAATAGTTTAAAGATGCCGAATTTAAACCAAATAACGATTCATAAAACCGAGTAGCATACGACAGGGTTTCTGACCTAAATAACACCCAAGCCATTACAGCAATAAAAATAGTATAAAACGATTGGATAAAAGAGGGCAACCTTTTTAGTATTTCTCCAAATTTGGTTCGCTCCAATACCAAAAAAAGCCCATGCAACAAACCCCAAATCAAAAAATTCCAACTGGCGCCATGCCAAAAGCCTGTAACAAAAAATACTATAAATAAATTTATAATTGTACGCCTGTTTCCTAACCTATTTCCGCCAAGTGAAATATATAGGTAATCGCGAAACCAATTTGACAATGAAATATGCCACCGCCTCCAAAACTCCTTAATAGATTTAGCTATGTAAGGAAAATTAAAGTTCTCAAGCAGTTCAAAGCCAAACATGCGTGCCAATCCTATTGCCATATCTGAGTATCCTGCAAAATCATAATATATTTGCATTGAATAAGCCAAAATTCCTATCCATGCCAAACCGGTACTTATACTGTTTGGTTGTAACGCAAACACTTCATCGGCAACATATGCCATAGTATTGGCTATTAAAACCTTTTTTGCAAAACCTAACACAAAACGCTGTATTCCGGAACTAAACATAGCCACAGAATGAGTTCTGCCTTTTAACTGTTTTTGAATGTCGTAATAACGCACAATAGGGCCGGCAATAAGCTGTGGAAAAAGCGAAATATACAATCCGAGATTAATAAAATTTCGTTGCACATCGCATGTTTTTCTGTAAACATCAATTAAATACGATACTGCCTGAAAAGTGTAAAATGATATTCCGATAGGCAACAAAATTGTCGGGTTGTTTATTGGTGAAATATTTACCCATGAAATAACTTCATTAATATTATCAATAATAAAATTGGCATATTTAAAAACTATTAAAAACAACAAATTGATAAATACACCTACACCTAACCAAAATTTCTTTTTATTGTTTTTTCCTATTAATATCCCAAAAATAAAATTAAGTAAAATAGACACAATAAGCAATAAGCTATAACTTGCTCCTCCCCAAGCAAAGAAAACCATACTTGCCAAAAACAAAAAAGGATTTTTAAATTTACGGGGGGTTATATAATACCCCAACAACGTAATAGGCAGGAAAATATAGAGAAAAACAAGAGAACTAAACAGCATAACGTTTTTTTTGATGCAAATGTAAAATAAACAAAATAAAATACTATAAAAATATTATACGTTTTCTTAACGTATCATAATTTGTCTTTATTATCAATAAAACTAAA
>CAYQPP010000130.1:7958-9688 GCA_964419235.1 uncultured Bacteroidales bacterium | reverse complement strand
TATAAATAAATTACTTAACCAACTAACGTATATTATTATAAGTTGGTTAAATATAGTTTTTGTGTTTAATAAAATTATATAATTACCTTTATAACTATTAAATTGTATTATATTTATTGCGAAATATCAATGGTTAGTTATTTTTTTTAAATTACTGATATAAAGCATATTATAAATTTTATCAATAATTTTATATATTGCTGATAACCAAACTATAACACTAACTATTGAAATAATAGTTAAACTATTTATAAAAGTTGAATTATACAAAATGAGGTATTTATTAGTATTTATTTTTAGCTTAACACTACTGCAATTTATTAATGCGCAAGATGAAGTCAATACCGAGGTGTTGGAGCTTATTAGTGAATTAAACACAGCCAAATACGATACCTCAAAAGTTAACTTGCTTAATAAGCTTGCTGCCAAATTTATTGGGGATGACAACGATAAAGCGCTTGAATACTCAAAAAGGGCACAAATTTTATCACAAAAAATTAATTTTGGTAAAGGCCTCTCAAATGCTTATTACAATATTGCAAAATGCTTTTATTACCAATACGAGTTTGATAGCATAATTTACTATTATGGGTTAAGCAAAAAAAATCTCGTTACAGAAATAGATATTGAAGTTGCTGCAAAATTTGAGTCGTTAATGGGGCTGGTAAAGCATATACAGTCAAACTATACCGAGGCTATAAAATATTACAATGAGAGTTTAAAACTACATAAAAAGCAAAATAATATTAAGGGGATGGCCCGCAGTTATAATAACTTGGGAGCAGCTTATTACGATTTAGTAAACTATGAAAAAGCCCTCGATAATTATTTCAAAAGCCTTCAGATTAATGAAGAGATTGACAACTCTTTTATGGTAGCAAAAACGCTGGCAAATATTGGTGGCGTTTATGAGGATCAGGAGAAATATGGCAGTGCATTGGAGTATTATAAAAAAGCTATTTTAATTGCCACAAAAGCCGACTCGAAACAAACCATTGCTGATACTTATTTAAACATAGGTGGCATTTATACACAGCAGTGTAAATTCGATTCTACTCAGATTGTTTATGATAAAGCTCTTGAAATTTATCAAGCATTAGGAGATTTGAGGGGGATGGTTAATGTATATAACCTTTTTGGCGATAATTATGTTTTACAAACTGACAATGTTGAAGATGATAGTAAATCAAAACTATTTGAAAAAGCCTTAAAATATTACAATAAAAGTCTTGACATTAATAATCGCGATATTGACAATATTGGTGAACGAATAGTTTCGTATCAAGGTATGGCAGTCGTTTTTATTAACCAAAAGAGATTCTTAAAAGCTATCCCTTATTTGATTAAGGCAAAAAAAATGGCTGAAGAAATAAGCTCATTGATGTATATAAAATCTATTCATGAAAATTTAAGTAAGGCTTATGCGGGTTTAGGCAACTATAAATTGGCCTATAAAAACCATGTGTTGTTTAAAAATTGGAACGATTCGCTTAAAAACGATGAGAATATTGAGCTGCTTACCCAAACAAGTATGCAGTATGAATTTGATAAACAGCAAAAAGAGCAGGAATTTTTACAGGCACAAAAAGATTTGGAGTATCAGCAAAAACAGAAGCGCGACCGTTTGGTTCGCATCTTTATTTTAATAGGCTTGGCAATAGTATCGGTATTTTCTGTTCAGATGTTTATGAGTTATAAGCGCAAAATAAAAGATAATATTTTGTTAGAAG
>CAYQPP010000130.1:0-7858 GCA_964419235.1 uncultured Bacteroidales bacterium | reverse complement strand
TGTAACACCACCCTCCGGGTGGTAAGTAAAAAACCGCCCAGAGGGCGGTGTTACAGAGGAAAGCGATGTTCTTAGTGAGGGCGTGGCTTATAAACAGATAGTGATGTATATTTAATGCAATATACCGTTCGCCAATGCAGACACACCCTCATTTAATGAATTTATTTTATAATAAGTAGTTGTAGTTACTGTCCGGATGATGGCGATCTATTCCCTTTATGTAACACCGCCCTCCGGGCGGTTGTAGCTATCGCCTGAAGGATGGTGTTACATGTATATTTGTAGGCTTATAAAAAAAGCAGACCGGATTGGCCTGCTTTTTTTATGCTTAGCATTTTGGCTTTATTCAATAACAAATCGTAAAATACCAATTTTGCCATCATGTATAACTTTAAGGTTGTATAAACCTTTTTCGATATTCTCGGTATTAATAAAGCATTTTTTAATATTTGAGTTCTCTATCTCTTTTTGCCATACTGTTTTGCCCTCAATACTTATTATTTCGACCATAAATGGCGATTCAGAGTTAAACTCATTAACCAACCAGAATTTACCATTATTAGGATTCGGGAATACAGTAATTTTATTGGCTAAGTTTTCAACAATACCCGTAATTGTAACATTAATGGTATCGTAACCAAAGCAGCCTGCTTCATTTGAAACCATTACCGAATATTCGCCCGATTCCGTTATGGTTATACTCTGCTCAACCGAGCCGGTTGACCATAAATAGGTTTCAAAACCTGCTCCTGCATCTAATACGGTACTGTCTTTTTGGGTAATATCGGCACCAAGGTCAACAACAGGCACTTCATTAAAAATAACCTCAACCGTATCGGTGGCCGACGCCCCTGTTGCATCGGTTACGGTAACATAATAAAACCCTGCTTCGCTAACTTCAATTCTGCTGGTATCGGTTTCTCCGGTTGACCAAGTGTAAGTGTCGAATCCGCTGCCGGCATCAATAATTGCCGTGCCTCCTATACAGGCATTAACCGGTGAGTTTAATACAAGTTCTATACTGCCGTCAATTGAAACATTGTTGCCACTCGATAATATACCACCGAGTGTTGTTACATTAAAGCTTACACCGCTTTCATCAACATCGTCTTTAAACTTAAATGATATTTCGGCAATTATACCATTTCCTGTAGTGTTTTGTTTATCGATGCGTGTTTGACCAATATAAATAATATGTTGGTTTGTATCCATTTCTGCTACGGTTAACATATTAACGCCGTTTTCTCCAAGCCAACAGTCATCAAAGGTTACTATAACACTGTCCCACTTTATCTTTTCGCCGCCAATTACTTCAATTTCATAGCCGATGGCATAAATTTCATTGCCTTTATTTTTACCTGGGGGTGATAACTGAGCCCTTGCCCTGCTTCTGCTGCCTGCTGCTTTTGTATCGTCTTCGTTATCCCAAATACATGATATTAACCACTCTGCATTTTTAACATCGGGTTGCCAGTAATGGCTATAAGCAAAGTTTTGTACAATTGCAAGCGTGTCGTCGGCGTTTATAACCCCGTCGCCGTTGCAGTCGCCGTGCTTGTTGTTGGTGCTGTCTAATTGGTATGTACTCCAGTTTTGTGCTGTTTGCCCATACCAGTTTATTGATGCATCCTCGCGTATTGGGCCCTCCATACCGTAATTTAAGCCAATTGTCATAATATCGTAATGGTTGGCTTCAAGGTCGCTATTGGCATCGCCAGGCCATACACAGCTAAACAGGCATGGGTTGTCAATTGAATTGCCAATACGTACATCTTTACAATATGTGCGTACCCTGCCTACCGATGATGTTGTGCTTAGGCAAACCGCATAGTAGCCTGTGTCGGCATATGTGTGCGATGGCGTTTTCTGTTCAGATGTGTTATAGTCGCCAAAGTCCCAGTAATACGATACAATATCGCCCAACGATTGGTTTTGGAAATATGCTGTTGCAGTGGTGCTGTCGGCATAATAGGTAAAAAATGCTGTATTTTTCTCCGACACATCGCCCACGGCAATAAATTTGCATAGTGTATTTTGGCTTTCGGGGTTTTGCACGGTTTGGCATACACGGTAATAATCATTTACAGCATATTGGTATGTAGGGCTTGTGTCAAGCGAAGCCACAGAGTTGTCGCCAAAGTCCCAGTACCAGTTGGTAACATTACCCAAGCTATTATCGGTAAAAAATACCGTTAGGCTGTCGTTTGCCGGAAAATGGTTAAATGCTGCGCTAACTTCTCCATAATCTTGCTGGGTATCGCCTTCAACAAATATAACTTTGTTTTTGGTGTCGAAACACTCTGTTGCCGTATCAACAACAGTAAATGTTACGTTGTAATACCCGGGGTTTTCATAAATATGGATCGGGTTTAGCTGGTTACTGTTTGTGCCATCATTAAAATCCCATAATACCTGTTTAAATTCGCCAACCGCCTCCGATGTGAATGAAACAGTATAATTTTCGGGGTAATAGCTAAATCGTGCGTTACACATTGTTTTTGTTGTGTCAATTACCACTATTACATTTGTAATTTCATCTAAGCAGCCGCTAATTGAGTTGTATATGGTTTGGGTTACTTCATAGTAGCCCTCGGCATCATAAGTATTTACTGCATTAGTGTCGGAGCTGTAATTACCGTCGCCGAAATCCCAAAAGTAGTCGGTGGTTTCGCCCATGCTTTCGTCGTTAAAATAAACCGTTTTTTCTTCGGTATAGTAGCTAAATCCGGCACGGCATATTTTAACGGTTGTGTCAACAACGCTAATCATGTCGTAGTAGGTGTCTAAACAATCGGTTGTGTCGTTAAATACGGTAAGCTCAACCTCATAGTACCCCGGTTCGTTATAGGTGTTTACTACATTTGAATCGGTGCTGTATTTGCCATCGCCAAAGTTCCAAAAATAGTCTGTAAATACACCTTGCGATGTATTTAAGAACGATACCTCCTTTTCGTTTGCATAATACTCAAAACTTGCGTTGCACATAGCATTATTGGAGTTGCCAATTATCATTATTACCTCACTGGTTTCGTCCATACAGTCGTTAGTATCGTTAAATATGGTAAAACTTACTTTGTAAAACCCGGGTTTGTCGTATTCGTGCACGGTTACGCTGTCGTAACTGTAGTAGCCGTCGCCAAAGTCCCAAAAATAATTGGTTACTACACCCATTACATTACCCGTAAAGTTCACCTCAAGGTTTTGAGCATAGTAATTAAACGATGCATTGCAAATAGCTGTGTTTACATTGGTAATAGGAATAATATTGCAATACTCGTCCATGCATCCCGATAAGGTGTCGTAAATTGATAAGCATACTTCATAAAAGTCGGGTTCTGAATATTCGTGTGTCGGTTCAAGCTGTGTTGAGTAGTTGCCATCGCCAAACGACCATATTACTTCGGTAAAACTACCCGACGATGTATTTGTGAATATTGCCGACTCACCATCAATAAACTGTTCAAATTCGGCATGGCAAATAGTTTCGCCAACAGCAGTTACTATTACCATTTTGTTGACGGTATTAATACAGTTGCTATTGCTGTCGAATGCCGTAAGTTCAACCCTGTAAAACCCGGGGGTTTCATAATAATGTACAGGGTTAACAGAATCGGAGTATTGGTTATCGTCGAATTTCCATAAATAATTTGTAATGTTGTCGGTTACCGATGATACAAAACTCACTTTGTTTTCGTTAACCATAAAGGTAAAGTCGGCTTGGCATATAACAACATTGTTTTCGTCAACCAGCACCTCAATGCAAAACTCGTCCATACAGTCGTTTGTACTATTGTAAACTGTTAGGCAAACATTGTAAACCCCTCCTAAATCATAGTTGTGTGTGGCAGCGCTGTCGCTTGAATATTTTCCATCGCCAAAGCTCCATAAATAGTTTGTTATTTCGCCTAATGAGTTATTATAAAAGGTTACGTCTGTGCCGTTGGCTTCGTACCCAAAGTCGGCCTTACACGAGGCTTCGGCACCCATAATTTCAATTGTATTTATATATTCGTCAATGCATCCTATCATTGTGTCTTCAACGCTTAAGCTAACTTCGTAAAAGCCGCTTTCGGAATATTTGTGGAATGGTTCAAACTCATCAGAAAATTCGTTATCGCCAAAGCTCCAGAAGTAGTTGGTTATATTTTCAGATGATAAGTTTGTAAAGAATATCGAGTCGTCAATTATTTGATATTCGAACAGGGCTTGACACATATTTTGGAGAGGGTCGCCAATTGTAATTTCATGGCAATTGGTGCTTGTGTATCCTCTATCGTCGGTAATGGTTAGACAAACATTGTAAACGCCTGTGGTATTGTAAATGTGCGTTGGGTTTGCTTGTGTTGACACTTTTCCGTCATCAAAATTATATATGTATGTTAAGCCGTTGCCAATTGATTTGTTAGTAAAGCTTACGGTATCATTTGTAACCATATAGTCAAAATCGGACAGAAGACCGTTTGCATAAATTGAGATGCCTCCGCCATATGAACCCATGGCAACTCTTCCGTCGGCAAGTCCGCAAACAGAGTAAAGTCCGGCGTTAACCATTCCGTCGGCAGGGGTGTATGTTTGCCAGTTTGTTCCATCGAATTTAAAAGCTTTTTTACCTGCAGTTACAGACCATATGTTGTCATATATGTCTTTGTCAATATCTTCTATTGCACCTGTAATATTAGCGGAATAATTAGTCCAGTTTGTACCATCATAAAGGTATAAGGTGTTATCGCCTCCAAACCATGTTTCGTTATTAACCGTATCAAAATATATTTCATAAATTGTTGGGTTGTCGGGTACAGCAAATGGCTCAAATGAAGTTCCGTTATATTCAAACACTTCGTTATAGAATGAAAAAAGTATATTGCCGTTGGGCAGCTCTCCAATTGATGACAATTGTTCTTTCTGTCCAACAAAATCGGTAATATGTTGCCAGTTTGTTCCGTCATATTTTAATAAGTCAACGCCCATATAGCTTGAAAACCAAACATCACCATTTGTTGCGGGGTAAATATACTCTTGAAATCTAATTCCGGGTACGGGTTCAAAGGTTTCAACCTCACCATTTTCATACATCATTATTTCGGGTCGTATAGCACTTGTCCACCATGTTTTTCCGTCGGGGGCCGATGCAAGTGCCCAACTATAATCACCATCGGGGTATCCGGATTGTCCGAATATTTCGAGGTTGTTTATGCTTTTCTTTATTACTCCTCCCAACATTGTGGCATACCATATATTGCCGTAAATATCCTGATCGATTGAGAAAATCCCGTTGCCGTAATACCCGTCGCAAACGGTTAGGGTTTGCCACTCTGGCATGTCGGTATGCTCGGAGTTGAATGACCAAACATAGCTAAAGGCAGTATCATTGTCTAACATATCATCATTTGTTAAATCGGCAAATGCCATAAATCGCACAGTATCTTTATTGTTTACTGCCATAAATGATTTGTTGGCAAACACAACGTCAATAGTGTCTAACGGGTTTAACGCTGTTGTAATATTAACGGTATCAAAATCCTGATCCGGTATATCAAGTATTACATTAAAATTATTTATAGCCTGATACCCGATATTTGTTACTTTAACAGTTATATCTTGTATGTCATCAGAGCAAACCAACCTTTCTCTTTCAATTTTGAAAACCGATGCATTGTAATCGCCTGCATTTTCTTCAATTTTAAAGTTGTCAATTGCAAAGCCTTCAACTCCTTCCGGTTCTTTTATGCTTGTAAAAATAAATCGGAATACTACTGACTCTTTAAGCCCGATTTGTGATATTATTGTAGATGAAGTGCTCCAGTCTGTATCCATTCCGCTCCATCCGTCTCTTGCCCTAAAATTGTTCCATAAATCGGTTAAATCATAGGCATTGTGCCAGTTTTCGCCTTTCATTACAGTAACCCAGTTATTGCCATTATCTAATGAATATTGAAAAGAGAGTCCGCTGCCCGGGTTTGTTTGCGACCATTTGTCGAATGATATTTTTGGCAGGTGTATGTCGCTAAAATCAAAAACAGGGCTTATCAGTTCCGATAGTTCAGAGTTGCAGTTGCCTGTTAAGTTGGTAGCCCATGCTTGTGTTTCGTCAGATGCCATATTAATAACAGGGGCGGTAGGCACACCCATTTGCCATGATGAGTTTTCGCCTGAAGTTACCCAATTTACCGCACCTTCAAAGCTGTCGGTATAATCGGTTAAATGATTAAGGGTTAGTGTAATAAGTTTTACGAAACTATCATTTACAAAATTGTTATTTGGTATTTCGTCGTTATGGCAAGTTACGTTTACCTCTATGTCATATTCTCTGTTTGTTGATAAATTAATAGTTTGGTTAAGGGTAATCAACCTCTCTTCATCAGGTTGAAGGCTTAATGAGCCAATAGCTTCATATAGCTCCTCTTCGCCAAATAGCATTACTCTTACAAAAATACTGTCAATAACAGTTGTACCGTTATTTTTTACCATAAATTTAACGGTATCGGTAGCATTAACTAAACCATTTTTTGGTGCAATCAGGTCATATACCGAAACATCGGTATTGGGCTGGTAGTTTGATATTTTGAAGTTGTCGAAAGCAAACCCTTCTTTGCCTTCCCAATTTTCGTTTGAGCTGTAGGCAAACCTAAATTGTGTATTTTTGTAACCACCTAAATCGGCTACAAGGTGTTTTGCATTAACCCAACTTACGTCTGATACGTTTGTCCAGCCATCTTGTGTGCCAACAAAGTTATTCATTTCATTAAATAGTCCTTCATGTCCTTGTTCATAAGGAGTGTACCAATTATCGGGTTCTCCTGCCACTCCAATATTCCACCACATTTCGTCTTTAAGGTATTGTATATTTACAACTTGTTCGGGGCCTAAATCGCGCCAAATATCAAATTCAATAATCGGATACTGGATATTCTCCATGCTGAATCCGGGGCTATACAGGTATGATCTTTCACGGAAACCGCCTTCGGAGCCTAATCCTGTTGCCCAAATTTTATTGTTTGGCGATACTACTACCGATCCGCTTGGTGTCCCGTGTTGCCACGATGCATAAAGGTTATCGTGTTCGGCAATTGGAGCCCAGTCGGTTTGTCCTTCCATATCGAGTAATACCGATGGGTCAACTAATATGCCCGGAGAGTTTATAATAGTTTTTACTATTGTGTCGTTTGTATTGTTTATATCACCTGGAAAATCAGTCCATGCTTTTATTGTATGCGGGCCTATTCCCGACAAGTTTAATCCGATATTGTTGTACTCTGCATTATGGCAATTTGGGCATATTGAAACACCGCTATAGTCCATAATTGTTGTGTCGCCACCGTCAACAATAGCAAATATCTTAAAATTGTCGGCATTGGCGTTTCCGTGATTAAAGATATCAAATTGTATGTTTGTATAATCTGTAGGAAGCATTACATTACCGTGCTGAGTAATTTTAAGAATCCCTAAATCGGTACCGTTGCCATCGTAAATAAAAATATCGTCAATGGCAATGCCGTCTAAGCCTAAAGTTGCGCTGGGGCTCGATGTAAAGTATATCCTTATTCTTACATTGTTATTATTGGCATATGGTAAGTTAACCATTGCTTTGCGCCATTGGGCATATTGCCCGTTTAAGCCGGGTGTATAACCATTTTCGTATGGTTCAAAGTCGTAACAGGCATTGTTAAAAGGCACAGGGTTCCAGCAAATATTTTCCCATGTTGTGCCGCCGTCTGTTGAGGCTTCAATTGAAGCGGCAGCCATTTCGTCTGTTTGTACCCAATAGTTAAAGTTTAAAATGGGGTAGTTAATTGTTGAAAAATCGAATATCGGCAGTTCGATATACGAAAGCTCATCGGCATTATAATTGCCTGTAAGG
>CAYQPP010000129.1:0-9705 GCA_964419235.1 uncultured Bacteroidales bacterium | reverse complement strand
AAGCTAAAGCATGGTGTTATTCTCATAATATCACGATATTTGACTAAAGCATAGTATAAATTAAATTTTTTAGTTTTATTATTTCTGCAAAACAGTACGGTAATTGGATAAATATCAAAAAATATTGACAAAATATTGGGGGTACGCCAATTTCAGACCCCTTCAGCATGATATTATAAAATCGGTGGCAGAGGGGCGCGACACCCTTGCCTTAATGCCTACCGGTGGAGGAAAATCAATTACTTTTCAGGTACCAGCCATGGCAAACGATGGTATATGCATTGTGGTTACGCCACTTATTGCATTAATGAAAGACCAAGTTGAGAACCTGATTGAGCGCAAAATTAAAGCTGTGGCAATATACTCGGGCATGACCAAGCACGAAATTGACGTGGCATTGGAAAACTGCGTGCACGACCCCAATTTAAAATTTCTTTACTGTTCGCCGGAGAGGCTCGGCACCGAGCTTTTTCAAACCCGCATAAAACAGATGAATGTCAACCTGTTGGCTGTTGACGAGTCGCATTGCATATCGCAGTGGGGGTACGATTTTCGCCCATCGTACTTAAAAATTGCCGAAATACGCAAGCTTATACCCAATACCCCCGTGCTTGCCGTAACAGCTACCGCCACGCCCGATGTTGTTGACGATATTCAAAAGAAGCTGGAATTTAAAGAGAAAAACCTCTTTAAAAAGAGTTTTGAGCGCAAAAATATTGTGTATCTCGTACGCGAGGTCGAAGATAAGCAAAAACACCTTTTAAAAATAGTTAATGCAGTACGTGGCAGCGGTGTGGTATATGTTAGGAATCGTCAAAAGACCAAAGAGATAGCCATGTTTTTACAAGATAACGGGGTAACCGCCGATTATTACCATGCAGGGCTGGCCACCGCTGAACGTAGCTATAAACAAGAGAACTGGAAAAAAAACAAGGTGCGCATAATGGTGGCAACAAATGCGTTTGGCATGGGTATCGACAAGCCCGATGTGCGTTTTGTTATACACATTGATATGCCCGATAATACCGAAGCATATTTTCAGGAGGCTGGCCGTGCCGGACGCGACGACAAGCAGGCATTTGCCGTTTTGTTATACCATAAGTCCGACAAAAATAAATTAGAGAAGCGCATCGAATCATCGTTTCCGCCTATTGAAGATATAAAAAGGGTTTATGAGGCATTAGGTAACTTTTTTCAGCTGCCGGTAGGCGCAGGCAAAGGCATGGCGTTCGATTTTGAGATGTCGAAGTTTGTAAAGTCGTATAAGCTAAATATTATGCTTGTATATAACAGCCTGTCGCTGCTTCAGCATAGCGGATACCTTGAAATGAGCGAGGAGGTTGACAACCCGTCGCGAGTTATGTTTGTTGTTCAGCGCGACGATTTGTATAAATACCAAGTGGCAAATGCCGTTGAAGACAAGTTTATAAAACTGCTGCTGAGGATTTATTCGGGCATGTTTTCGGGATACCGCCCAATAGATGAGGACGATTTGGCGCGCAAAGCCGGTATAAAGCATAATATGGTTACGCAGTTTTTAATAAAGCTTGGGCGCGACAAAATTATAAATTATATTCCTCGCAAAAAAGTACCTCAAATATATTATAGCGAGGAGCGCCTCAATACAAAATCGGTAACTTTTACAAATGACAAATACAAGTTGCGCAAGGAGTTATACACAAAGCGTATCAAATCGGTAATTGAGTATGCCACCCATAATAAATGCAGGAGCCAGCAACTATTGTCGTACTTTGGCGACAAGCAGGCTGCACGCTGCGGGGTGTGCGATGTATGCACAAAACGCAATCAACTTGGGCTAAGCAAATACGAGTTTGATTTGGTTTTAACCGAAATAAAAAACCTTTTAAAGCAAAAACCACTATTGACCGAACAATTAGTTGATTCAATAAAACAAAATAGCGATAAGGTAATTAAGGTAATTCAATGGCTGTTAGACAATGAGAAGATTATTAAAGATGACAACGACAAACTTTGTTGGAACAAGTGAATTGCAATACTACAATTAAACAGTTGAACAACTTTTACTGTTAACAGAATACTATTAAAGTTTGAACACTCAATAAGCAATGCTCAACACCCTATTATTTTGGCATAAATTATAGATGTTAATATTTGTGGAATTGCCCATATAATTTTGATTGATAACAAAAGTATAAGATTAACACCCTGATTCATCAGGGTAAATATAACAAAATGGCTAACCCACCCTCTAAAATAGCGTTTGCTCAAAGCAAACGCTATTTTAGAGGGAAAAACATCTTACTTTTTAACACCCAATTAAAATTGAGTGTTAATCTCATAATTTGTTTTTATTTTACTTTGATTATTGTTTATTGAATTTTTATAGTTTAACAGTTAGATAACTGACGTTTAATAAAATCATTTTACCACTCATTTGGCACTTCGTCTTCAGTATCGCGCTCAAAGCTTTTGTTATACTGTTTCATGGCTCTGTAACTCATTCCCATGCTTGAGAAGCCACCATCGTGAAAAAGATTTTGCATTGTTACCTTGCGTGTTAAATCAGAGAAAAGCGTTATACAATAGTCGGCACACTCGTCGGCTGTGGCATTTCCCAATGGCGATGTGCGCTCCGAAAAATCAATTAGGTTATCGAACCCGCGAATGCCGCTGCCTGCGGTGGTCATTGTTGGTGATTGCGAAATGGTATTTACCCTCACTTTTTTATCGCGTCCGTAAATATACCCGAAACTGCGGGCAATTGACTCAAGCAGGGCTTTTGCATCAGCCATATCATTGTATCCATAAAGGGTGCGTTGTGCGGCAACATATGACAATGCCACTACCGAACCCCAACAGTTTATAGCATCGAGCTTGCGGGCTACCTGCATTACTTTATGGAATGACATTGCTGAAATATCGAGTGTTTTTTGAAAATAGTTATAGTTAAGGTCGTCGTATGATAGCCCTTTTCGTACGTTTGGCGACATTCCGATTGAGTGCAGTATAAAATCGAACTTGCCCCCAAAAATCTCCATCGACTTTGATACCAGATTCTCTAAATCGTCATAATTTGTGGCATCGGCCGGAATAATTTGGGCATTGCAAGCTTTTGCCAACTCGTCTAACTCGCCCATACGCATTGCTACGGGTGTGTTTGTCAAAACAAATTCGGCACCCTCTTCATAGGCTTTAACTGCAACTTTCCATGCAATAGAATCTTTATTTAATGCTCCAAATATGATTCCTTTTTTCCCTTTCAATAAATTATAAGCCATAAAATTATATTTAGTATTTATTATGTATGTTTTTATAACAGGCATGTGCCGTTTATGTTTATTGGTTTTAAAAGTAGTTAAAACTATATACTTTGGTGTACCTCGCTTTAATGTAACACCGCCCTCTGGGCGGTTGAAATTGCCGCCCAGAGGGCGGTGTTACATGAGTGCTGAATATCAAGGCTTTATCATTACTGCGTAGTTGCAGTTATTTTACGAATTAATTAGGGTTTTTGCATTTTCGATGGCCTCTTTTGATATGTCTTTTCCGCTTAACAGCCTTGCAATTTCATCAATATGCTCGGCATTATTCAGCTTAATAATCTTGGTTTGTACCGACTGTCCGTTTTCTTGTTTAAAAACTTTGTAGTGGTTTTTGCTGCGTGCCGCAATCTGCGGTAGGTGTGTTATACTTATTACTTGCATATTTTGCGCCATCTGTTTCATTATTGTTGCCATTTTATCGGCAATTTCGCCCGAAACACCCGTGTCAATTTCATCAAATATTATGGTTGGCAGGGCTGTTGATTCCGACATGATAGATTTTATGCTGAGCATTAGTCGGCTGATTTCGCCGCCCGAGGCAATTTTTGCGATATTTTGTTCGGGTTGGTTTTTGTTTGCCGAAAACATAAATGTAACATTGTCTTTTCCCTCGGGCTGAAAATGCGGGCTACCTTCAATTTTAACCGTAAATTTGGCATATGGCATACCAAGTTCGGTTAAATGGCTGGTAATTTTTTTTGTAAATGGTGCTATTGCGCTGTTGCGCTTACTGCTAAGCTTATTTGACAACAGCTCAAGCCTGCCTGTGGTTTCAGATAGCCTGTTTTCTAATTCGTTAATTTCGGTATTTGCCGACGATTGGGTGTCGAGCTTGTTTTTAAACTCATTCTGTATTTGTATCAGCTCATCGATACTATCGGCATTATGTTTGAGCATGGCACTGTAAAGCCCGTCGAGCACCTCTTTTATTTGCTGTGCGCGGTTAGGGTTAAACTCAATTTTTTCGGCCGATAATTCTATCTCTTGTGCAATATCCTTT
Organism: uncultured Bacteroidales bacterium; assembly: GCA_964419235.1. GTDB lineage: Bacteria > Bacteroidota > Bacteroidia > Bacteroidales > SZUA-534 > GH45. Next base: position 5,400 of record CAYQPP010000129.1, on the reverse strand, counting down.
AAGTCGATTGTTATGCCTTCAATACGGTCTATTAAACTGCCTGATTGCTGATAAAAGCTTTTTATTTTTGTTAGCCATTGCTTAACCGATTTTAGTTGGTTTATTGTATTGAGCTCATCTTCATACAAAATACTATGGCATGCCGACAGGTTTTGTTGAATCTCTTCGGCATTATTCAATATTTGCAAATCGTTTTCTAAAGCTTTTTGGTCAATTTCGTCAAGTTTTAAGTCGTTTAACTGGTTATATTGAAAAAGGTTATAATCGTAATCGGTTGTTGCTATTTTGGCTTGCTCTTTAAGGTGCTCAAGCTTTTTTTGGTAATCTTTAAATTGTTTGAATACGGTTTGATACTCATTTAAAAGTTTGCTGTTTTGCGCTACCGAATCAATTACTTTAAGCTGGTAAAGGTTGTCGTTTAGCGAGAGGCTTTCGTGTTGCGAGTGGATATCAATTAACAGGGTGGTTAACTCTTTTAAAATATTGAGGTTGACAGGCGTATCGTTTATAAAAGCCCTTGATTTGCCCGATGTGTTTATCTCGCGCCTTATAAGCGTTTCAGGTTCATAATCAATATCGCGGTTGTTAAAAAAATGCGTTAAATTGTATTTTTCAATTTTAAATATCCCTTCAACAATACATTTGTTTTGGTTATTTTTTAAAGCCGAAATGTCGGCACGGGCACCAAGAATCAGCGAAAGCGCACCGAGCAAGATTGATTTGCCTGCGCCTGTTTCGCCTGTAAGTGTCGAAAAATCATTATCAAACTCGATATCAAGATTTTGAATTAGAGCATAATTCTGAACTTTCAATTCTTTAAGCATACCAACTTAATTTTTATTGATTAGGTGCAAATTTAAGATTATTTAGTTTAAATAGGGCGGTTTTATTAGCCAACACCAATAATAAATTATCAATTCTTTTTAACAATGCTTTGGTATTTTGTTGCATTGGCGGGATTAACCTCTTTTAACACATTAAAAGCCCTCATTGATTCGCTGGTTGGGGCTTGTTTTAATATTTTTATAATTTCGTCGGCTTTTGCATCAAAAAAAAGTTGCATCAAATATGAATTGGCTTTTTGGCGGTGTACTTTTAAAAGTACATTTACCCCTGTTGCAATATTGGTTCGCCCGTCCGACACGTTTTTGCTCATAATATCGAGCCCTTTTCGATGATATGTGTATGAATACTCACGAATAGGGGCATAGGTTTGGTTTAAAAGGTTTTCGGTAAGCCAGTATCTGTTTCGACGGCTTTCAAAAGCCTTCCATCCCGAGTAGGGCGAGCTTTGTGCATTTGAAACTATTTTTTCGGCCTTTTGAAAGAATTCGGTGCCTCCTAATAATGAAAACGAATCGTAGTCGAAGCCAATAACTATGTAAATATAGTATGCAAATAAGGCTGTAAGCTCGTTATGCGATGCTTCGTTAAATTCAAGCGTTTCGCCTTCGGCATACCTAAACCTTATTTTTTCGTCTTTTATATTTAACATGGGTGATGAGTAGCCTGAGTTGTAAGCCGGGCGGTTCGATGTTATTTGCAAGCTGCCTTCAAAATCGTCAACCGATATCTGTTTTGATATATTTAACAAAAAGCTGCACTCAATACGCTCTTCAACCCCATAAACATGGCTTGTCCAATTTCTGTTGTTAAGAAATTCGAGTAGTGCTTTTTGCAAGGTTTCAAATACCGATTTGTTTGTGCCCTGTATTTGGCTTGTATTGATTTGTATTCTGCAATTTAGCTCCTGTGCTTTTAGTGTTGAGTAATTTATGGTTATAAATAGTAAAAGGGCAATAAATATATTTTTTGTGTTTAAAATCATATCTAACTATTTGAATATTAATCTGTTTAAAAAATATTTAACAGATGATTAACAATATCTTTTGCCACTTGGCTTTTTGTTTTTAGTTTAAACGGTATTTTTTCGCCTTTTCGTGTAATTATTGTAATTTTATTTGTGTCAACCTGAAAGCCTGCGCCCGAATCGTTTAGCGAATTGAGTACTATAAAATCCAAGTTTTTATCTTCTAACTTTTTTATTGAATTTGTTATTTCGTTATCGGTTTCAAGGGCAAAACCAATTAATTTTTGATGTGATTTTTTAATTTTGCCCAACTCTTTTGCAATGTCGGCCGTTGGCTTTAATTTTAGGCTTAAATCGTCAGTCTTTTTTTTAAGTTTGTTTTTAGCTTGCTTTTCGGGTGTATAATCGGCAACTGCTGCTGCCATTATTGCGGCATTGTGGTTTGTAAAATGTTTTAGGCAGCTTTTAAGCATCTCGTGTGCCGATGTTACGTTAATTTGGGTTATGTTTTTGTGATTTGTTTTTAGCGCAACAGGGCCGGTAATTAAAGTAACAAGTGCGCCGCGGTTTACAAGTTCGTTTGCTATTGCAAATCCCATTTTGCCCGACGAGTAATTGCCTATAAAGCGTACGGGGTCAATTTTTTCGTAGGTTGGTCCTGCTGTTATCAGTATTTTTTTTTTTGAGAAATCTTGATTGGTTTTAAAAAAACCTTTTAAAAATTCTACAATAGTTTCGGGCTCAGCCATCCGCCCTTTACCGCTCAACCCGCTTGCCAGTTCACCGCTTTCGGGTTCAATAAAACTATTTCCGTATGATTTTAACAACTCAATATTTTTTTTGTTGGCTGCATGTGCATACATATCCAAATCCATGGCAGGAGCTATAAAAACAGGGCAACGTGCAGACAGGTATGTTGTTATTAGCAGGTTGTCGGCAATTGCGTGAGCCATTTTTCCCATGGTGTTTGCCGTGGCGGGCGCAATAATGTATGCGTCGGCCCATAAGCCTAAATCAACGTGGCTGTTCCAATCGCCATTTTCGGGGTTGTAAAAATCGACAAGAATAGGGTTTTTTGAAAGTGTTGCCAATGTTAGCGGGGTAATAAACTCTTTGGCCATAGGTGTCATAACTATTTTAACATCGGCCCCTTCTTTAATTAACAAACGGGTCAGATTTGCAGCTTTATAAGCTGCAATTCCGCCCGTAACACCTAAAATAATATTTTTATTTTTTAACATATTCAAAGGTTATCCCTTTGAAAGGGTTTTTTATTCCTCTTTTTTTTCTGCCTCTCTGTAATATATATTTCCGTCAAGGAATTCATCGGTAGCAATAGAGTTCGGTTTTGGCAACCTTTCATAAAACCTTGAAATTTCAATTTGTTCGCGGTTTTCAAAAACCTCTTCAAGGTTATCGGTGTATGAAGCAAACTCTTCAAGCTTATTGCTAAGCTCCTCCTTCATTTCAACACTAATTTGATTGGCCCTTTTTGAAATGACTACAATGCTTTCATAAATATTACCAGTCTCTTTTTCAATATTTTGCAAGTCTCTTGTTATTGTTGTGTTTGGCGCACTGCTTTTTTTGTAATCCATTTTTTATAAACTTTTTATTTTATTTACCGATTTAGTGTACATTTTTTCAATCTCTTTCAAGTATTGCGATTCGGGGTATTCGTCAATAAACACATAATACTCCGAAATAGTATTTTGATATCTTTCGCCTTGTTTTGTCGATATGCTCATCTCTGCAAGCAAAAAACTCGATTTTACAATTAAATACAGAACCTCTTCGCGGTATTTGCTGTCGGGGAACTCTTTTATGCTGTTTTTTAAACTAATTGTTGATGCGTGATAATCGCCAAGTTTAAAGTAAAGTTTTGCATTTTCGTATGATTTCAGCTCAAGCTTGTCCCTCAACTTCTCAATAATTGCATTTGCATCATCAATATACTCGCTCGACGGATATTTGTTTATATAAAGCTGCATGGCGTTTATAGCCTTGTATGTATCCGATTGGTCTAAGCTGGCGCGTGGCGAGTTCAGGTAATAACAATATGCTGCCGTATAAGCTGCCTTTTGGGTATTGTCACTGTACGGAAATGTTTTTGCAAAATTGTCAAAATAGTAGGCTCCAAGTATGTAATCTTTTTGTTGGTAATGGCAATCGGCATAGTAGTATAAAATATCTTCGGCCTTATCTGTCCCTTTAAAAATTGAAACCAACTCGTCAAAAAGCGATTGCGCCCTGTAATAATCTTCGGTTTGGTAATATTCAACTGCTTTTTCGTATTTAAGGTTGTAATCGGAGCTCTTTAGAACTTTTTGATATTCGCTGCACGAAAAAAACAGGGAGCCGATTAAACTTAATACTATTATTTTATATTTCAACATATTAGCAAAACTCATTAAAATTAAAGCTATAACGAATAAACTCTATTTTTATGATATTAAAATTATATTTTGGGGTGCAAATATACATAAAGCTTTTGAATATAAGTACTTTTACTTATATGTTTTTATATATTAACTTTTACTTTTGTGGTCGTTAATAACTAAAAATTCATCGTATTGTGGATATCTTTGAAAGAATTAAACAGGACAGAGGTCCGATAGGACAATATCAGAAAGCAGGACATGGCTATTTTTCGTTTCCAAAACTTGAGGGGGAGATTCACCCGTATATGACTTTTAGGGGGAATAAGGTGCTGAATTGGAGTTTGAATAATTATATAGGGTTGGCTAACCACCCCGAGGTTAGAAAGGCTGACGCCGAAGCCGCAGCCGAATACGGAATGGCGTATCCTATGGGGGCGCGTATGATGTCGGGGCAAACAAAACACCACGAAGAGCTTGAAAGGCGCCTTGCAAAATTTGTAAGCAAAGAGGATGCTTTTTTGATTAATTATGGTTATCAGGCCATGGTGTCGGTTATTGATGCCGTTGCTAACCGTAACGATGTTATTGTTTACGATTCGGAGGCTCATGCATGTATAATGGACGGAGTTTTCTTGCACAAGTCAAAAGGTGGCAAAAGCTTTGTTTTTCCGCATAACGACATGGTAAGGGCAGAAAAAATGTTGAAATTTGCCTCAAAACGTGTTGCCGAAACCGGCGGTGGTATTCTTTTTATTACCGAAGGTGTTTTTGGAATGGAGGGCGACTTGGGCAACCTAAAAGCAATTGTCGGTTTAAAAAAGAGCTATAATTTCAGATTATTAGTTGACGATGCCCATGGCTTTGGCACAATGGGGGCAACAGGTGCCGGTGTGGGTGAGCATTTTGGCGTTCAAGATGAAATTGATTTATACTTTGCAACATTTGCAAAAGCAATGGCGGGTATTGGCGGTTTTATTTCGGGCGATTCTGAAATTGTTGATTTTTTACGATACAATATGCGTTCGCAAACTTTTGCAAAATCGTTGCCAATGCCTATGGTTAAGGGTGCTTTAAAACGCCTTGAATTATTGCAAAACGATAGTTCGTTACGTGAAAAATTATGGACTGTGGTTAATGCCTTGCAAAAAGGCCTGCGCGAAAGCGGTTTTGATATTGGAAATACAGAGTCGCCGGTTACGCCTGTAATGA
>CAYQPP010000128.1:0-9733 GCA_964419235.1 uncultured Bacteroidales bacterium | reverse complement strand
TATTCGGATAAGCATTTTAATTTATAAAAAAACGATTAAGTTTTTATTTTGGATATCCATAACATTTCAAACAGCTATAAAAGCTTACAGGCGGTTAAACAGGTTGTTGCTTTTGCAAAAACAGGCAAAAACAGTATTTATATCGAAGATTTAAAAGGGTCATCTGTTGCGGCAGTTATAGGCACCGTTTTTTTAGAATCGAAAAAATGGTTTGTAATAACCCTAAACGATAAGGAATCTGCCGCATATTTTTATAACGACCTGCAAAATATTATCGGCAATAACAGTGTCGGTTTTTTGCCATCGTCGTTTAAACGCTCAATTCAGTACGGAAAAGCCGAAAGCAGTAATATTTTACTGAGGACAGATATTTTAAACAGGGCGGCAACTGCCGATACACCTTTTATAATAGTTACGTACCCCGAGGCTTTAATGGAGAAGGTAATTTCGCCCGATAGGCTGAAATCAAACACATTTACCATAAAAAAAGGCGATGCCTTAAACAGGGAATTTATAATTGAGCTGCTTGCTGAATATGAGTTTGAGCGGACAGATTTTGTATATGAACCCGGTCAGTTTGCGGTTAGGGGTAGTTTAATTGATGTTTTCTCATTTGCCGGCGACGAGCCTTTCAGAATCGACTTTTTTGGCGACGAGGTCGATTCCATCCGTGTTTTCGACCTTGAAAATCAGCTCACAAAATCAACGCAACAAAGTGTAACAATAATACCAAACATACAAGAAAAACTAAATGACGAAAGCCGGATAACACTATTTGAGTATCTTGACAAAAAAGCAGTATATGGTTTTTACGATTTGCGCTTTGTGGCAGGTAGGGTAAACCAAATTATTGAAAATACCGATGTTACCGACTTATTTGATGAAGACCAGCCATTAAAAACCATTAAAAACTTGGTAATAAACGGCAATGAATTAACTGATTTGCTTAAAGATTTAAAAATAATTGAATTTGGCAATTCAAGTTATTATAACAATAAACCGTTTGCAACCTTTAACACTTCGCTACAACCTGCAATACGCAAAAATTTTGATTTGCTTACAGCGCAGTTAAACGATTTTTCAGGGCAGGGGTATAAAAACTTTATCCTTTTTGACAGCCAAGAACAGATGGAGAGGTTGATGGCTATTTTTCACGATCGCGATATAAAAGCAGAGTTTACCTCTAAAGTACAGACACTGCATGAGGGTTTTATCGACCACGATTTAAGGGTTGCTTATTTTACCGACCACCAAATATTTGAGCGCTATCATAAATTTAATATCAAAACAGGCTTTACCAAGCGCGAATCGTTAACTATTGCAGAGTTAACAAACTTGCACCCGGGCGACTACGTAGTGCATATCGACCACGGGATAGGCAAATTTGGGGGGTTGCAAAAGGTTGACATAAACGGTAAGCAACAGGAGGCCATAAAGCTTATTTACCGCGACAACGATGTGCTTTTTGTGAGTATTCACTCGTTGCACCGCATCTCAAAATATAAAGGAAAAGATGCCGGAGAGCCAAAAGTACACAAATTGGGTTCGGCGGTTTGGCAAAACCTTAAGGCAAAAACTAAAAAAAAGGTTAAAGACATTGCCAAAGATTTGATTAAGCTATATGCCGAGCGCAAAGCACAAAAAGGATTTGCATTTTCGGCCGACTCGTTTATGAATCAACAACTTGAGGCATCGTTTATTTATGAGGATACCCCCGATCAGATAAAATCGACAAAAGCAGTTAAAGCCGACATGGAGAGTATAATGCCTATGGATAGGCTGGTATGCGGCGATGTTGGTTTCGGAAAAACCGAAATTGCCATACGTGCGGCTTTTAAGGCCGTGGCCGATAACAAGCAGGTGGCCGTTTTGGTGCCAACAACAATTTTGGCCATGCAACACTACAAAACATTTTTGTCGCGATTGCATGATTTTCCTTGCAACATAGGGTATATTAGTAGATTACGCACCTCAAAAGACCAAGCAGAAGTTAAGAAAAAATTAGAATCGGGTGAGATTGATATTGTTATTGGTACGCACAAACTTGTTGGGAAAGACATTAAGTTTAAAGACCTCGGGTTGTTTATAATTGATGAGGAGCAAAAATTTGGGGTAACCGTAAAAGAGAAGTTAAAACAGATGAAAACCAATGTTGACACACTAACTTTAACAGCAACCCCCATACCGCGAACACTGCAATTTTCACTAATGGGCGCGCGCGATTTGTCAATAATTAATACCCCGCCACCCAACAGGCAGCCTATTTTAACCGAAGTGCATACTTTTAACGAAAGCATAATAAAAGAGGCTGTCGATTATGAATTGAGCCGCAACGGGCAAGTTTTTTTTGTTCATAACAGGGTGCAAAATATTGATGAGGTAGCAGGTGTAATATCAAGATTATGTCCCAATGCAAAAGTTACTTTTGCTCACGGGCAAATGGAAGGTAAAAATCTTGAAAAAATTATGCTCAATTTTATCGAAGGAAAATTTGACGTATTGGTAGCCACAACAATTATTGAGTCGGGGCTCGATATACCCAATGCAAACACAATAATAATTAATCAGGCACAAAACTATGGGTTGAGCGATTTACATCAGCTCAGGGGTAGGGTTGGGCGCTCAAATAAAAAGGCTTTTTGCTATTTGCTCGCCCCGCCGTCAACATCGTTAACAAACGAGGCACGCAGGAGATTAAAGGCTATCGAAGATTTTTCGGAACTTGGCAGTGGGTTTAACCTTTCGTTGCAAGACCTCGACATTAGGGGGGCAGGCAATATGCTTGGCGCCGAACAAAGCGGGTTTATTGGCGATTTGGGTTTCGAGGCATATCAAAAAATACTCGACGAGGCACTTATTGAACTTAAACAAAATGAATTAAAAGATATTGATACTTCCGATGTCTCTGAAAAGCAAGATGTTTCGCCCGAGGCTTTAAACCAGATACAGTTTGTGAGTGATTGTTACATTGATACCGATTTGCAGCTGCTTATACCCGACACTTACATTGAAAACGTATCGGAACGGATAAATCTATATAGAAGGATTGATGCCATAAAAACCGACGATGAGCTGTTGAAATTTGCTTCGGAAATGGAAGATAGGTTTGGGGCGTTGCCCGACTCAACACTTGAATTATTAGAGGTGGTAAAGCTTAGGAGGCTTGCTATAAGTATGGGTATGGAACGCATTTTTTTGAAAGCAGGCAAAATGAAAATACATTTTATCGCCGATAGCACATCGCTATTTTATCAGTCGTTAAAATTTCAGCAAATACTTAATAATATGCAACGGTTTGGCAGTAATTGCCATATGCAGGAAAAGGGCAATAAATTAACCCTCACTTTTGAAAAAACGGCATCGGTAAAAACGGCATTAAAACAATTACAGGCACTTGCTGATAAAAAAGATTAAAAAATTATTACTTTTACAGTCCATGTAATAAAGTGAGAATTAATGACATCATTTGGATTATTTAAAGAGCCTAAAAATATTATTGAACTGTTTACGTTTGATTTAACCACCTTTTTTTACGAAGATGACTATGAGGAAATTTCGTGCAGTGAGGATAATGGGGTTTTTATGATTGAATATGAAAAAGTTTTGCCTTGGATAGAGCTTGATATATTTAATTCGGTAGTATTCAGGGTGTTTAACGATAAAAAAAACATAATAGGCAGTAACCATATTAACGTGCGGTTTGGTAATAAATTTACCATCGATAAAAAGAAAAGCATTGTTAAGATAGTGCATAAACTAAATAAAATTTATGGCTCCGACGACGACAACAAAGATGATTGGTCAGCAGCAGATGATGATAAGTTTAAACAAAAAAAACTAAAAAGGCAGTGGACCCTTGGTGAGGGTAAAAATATTTATACTGTTCGCTTATCGATGAAAAACGATAATTTATTGCTTGAAATACTGTTTTTTAACCACCTTCTTGAGCTTATAAAATGAACCTGATAATAGATATTGGCAACACGCAATATAAAGTTTGTGTATTTAATAACTTAAAAATAGTTTACCATGCGTATTTAAGTAAACTTAAAAAGAGCTTTATTAGTGGGTTAATTGCCGAATACCAAATAAAAAAGGCAATTTATTCCGATACAAGAGGAGTTGATAAAGCCGAGTTTTTAAAAAATATACCTGCTCAATTGCCAATTATTGAATTAACCCATAAAACCTTTTTGCCTGTTACAATTGAATACAAAACACCCGAAACTATAGGAAAAGACCGTATTGCAGGTGCAGTTGCCGCTTATAATATGTTTAAGGGCAATGCGTGTTTGGTTATTGATATAGGAACAGCCATTACCATTGATTTTATTGACGAAAGCGGGGTTTTTAAAGGAGGCGTTATTTCGCCCGGACCCGAAACTCGGTACAAGTCGCTTCACGAATATACAGGCAGGCTCCCAATGGTTGAACCCGTTGAAAATACTGAGCTTTTGGGTAATTCAACCCAAACGGCTATTCAAGCAGGAGTTCAAAACGGGATACTATTTGAAATAAATGGGTATATTTCACGTTTTAAGGAGGAATACGCCGATTTAAAAATAATTATTACAGGAGGTTTTGCTTTCTTGTTTGATAAAAAAATAAATTATCCCATATTTGCAGATTCATTTTTAATTCCGAAAGGATTAAATAGTATATTGATACATAATGATAAACAGACTTAAAATAGTATTACTGATAAGTTTTCTTGCTGTCTTTTTTAACAATCAGGCTCAAGTAGGCTCGCCTTATTCGCAATTTGGCATTGGCGACAACAGCTTTCGCGGTTTTGAACAGTCAAAAGCAATGGGAGGAATAGGCATAGGAATACGTTCAAATGATTATCTCAATAATTTGAATCCTGCCTCATATTCGGCATTTGACAGCTTGTCGGTAATTTATGCCCTTGGTTTTAATACAGGTTTTAATAAAATTGAATCGTCAATTGACAATGTAATGAATACCGATACAAGGTTTGGTTATTTTGCCCTTGGCTTTAGAGCATCAAAATTTTGGGCTACAAGCTTTGGGCTTACGCCGGCATCAAGGGTCGATTATACTTTAAAAACCATTACCAACAATGATGTAAATGGTAATATTGATACTTACCTTCATGGCTCGGGGGGGGTTAATAAAGTGTATTGGTCAAATGCTTTTAAAATTAACGATAACCTGTCGTTGGGTATAACCGCATCATACCTGTTTGGCGCTATAAATAAAGTGTCAACAGTAATATTTGCCGATTCGTTAACATGGGCGCAATACGACAATACAAAAATTGATAAGCAATTAAATATTAACGGTTTAACTTTTGATTTTGGAATTCAATATAAATTTGACCTGAAAAATAGTTCGAAATTGATACTTGGTGCCGTTTACGAGAGTAAAATGAGTTTGAATTCGAAACAGAGCATATTGGCAGGTACCGTAAGAAATGTTTTTGACCCCGACGCCAGTTATTATAAAGGTATTTATAATGACCAACACGGTTCTGAACTGATAACAACGGCAATTGATACTCAAGACATAAAAGGAACCATTACCTTGCCTCATGCCTTTGGGTTTGGGTTTACTTATAACATGAAAGAAAAACTGCTTATAGGTGCCGATGTTTACACACAAATGTGGAGCAAAATTACAAACAGTATTTACGATGCCTCATTTAACGATTTGCTGACATTTAGAGGGGGGCTGGAATTTACACCCGATAATAATAGTATAAATCATTATTTTAAAAGGGTACATTATAGGTTTGGTGGGCATTATACACAATCGCACCTTGAAATTAAAAACACAAGAATTAACGATTATGGTTTAAGTTTTGGAATAGGCTTGCCATTAAGAAACACAAAAACTTCATTTAATATATCCTTTGAATTAGGACAAAGAGGAACAACGGAACAATATTTGTTGCGCGAAACTTATGGAATGATAAGTTTAAATATATCTTTGTCAGATATTTGGTTTGTAAAACGTAAATTTAAATAGAGATGCAATCAAAATTATTAAAGTTAATACTACCGGTAGTTATTTTTTTAGTATTTGTAATTCAAGCAATAGGTCAGGGAGTCCCCCCCCACCTGAATCCTAAATATGGAACTGATAGCAGTTCAAGGGTTCATTGCGCAATGAATATTTCGTTATATTCAGAGTTTTATAAACAAAAAAACTATGCCGATGCAGTAAATGCATGGCGCGAGGTTTTTAATAATTGCCCAAAAGCCAGTAAAAACACCTACATTAAGGGGGCTTACATCTATAAAAATTTAATTGCCCGCGAAAAAGACAAGGTAAAAAAAGATGCCCTTGTTGATACCTTAATGATGATATACGATAAAAGAATTGAGACTTTTGGCAGCAAAGGCAAGGTTTATAGCTATAAAGGCATTGATTTGTATAGCTACAGAGGCGAAGCAGTTCAAAAAGAGGTTTATGACATTTTGGGCGAGGCCATGAAACTCGAAGGCAAAGAGTCAAAGTCGGCAGTTGTTACTATTTATATGCAATGCGCAGTAGGTTTGTATAAAGCTACACCGCCTCAACTTGAAGGCAGCCAAATTATTGATGCTTACTCTTTTTGTATTGAAACCCTTGAACAATCTACCGAATTTAATAAAATGTTAGTATCAAAAGGCGGTAAATACCAAAAACGTGGCGAAAAAGAGTTAGGTAACATTAAAACATCATTTGATAATGTTGAAGCACTTTTTTCAGAAAGTGGAGCAGCCACTTGCGATGCTTTAATAGCAATATTTGAGCCTAAATGCAGTGAAAATTCCGACAACTTGGCGTGGATGAAAAAAGTTAATAAACTGCTAAATAAGGCAGGTTGTACAGGTCATGATTTATACGCAAAAACAGCCGAAAAACAATATGCACTTGAGCCGTCGGCTGAGGCTGCACATAATTTGGCAAGGCTGTTTTTAAAAAGAGAAGAGTACAAAAAAGCCGACGGATATTATGTTGAGGCTACCAAATTGCAAGAAGATGCTGAAAAAAAATCACTTTACTATTATGAGTGGAGCCAGTTGGCATATGCTATGGAAAATTTTCCAAAAGTACGCACATTGTCAAATAAAGCTTTACAGAATAATCCAAACGACGGGAAACCATACCTTATGATTGGCAAAGCTTACGCAGCATCAAAAAAATTAAATATAGGCACAGAAGATGTTGAACACTATGCAGTTTATTGGGTAGCCGTTGATAATTTTTATAAAGCAAAAAAGGTTGATGCCGAATTAACAGAGCAGGCTAACAGCTTAATTGAAAGCTATAAAAAGTACTTTCCAAAATACGAGGAGTGGTTTATGGCTGTTGGAACAAACGAAGGCGACCCTTATACAGTTGGCGGATGGATAAATGTAACAACAAAAGTAAGATTTTAATATAGTAGTAAGTTGCTCAATTGCTTGTGAACCTGAAACCTGAAACTTGAAACACAAATTATTACATATAAAAGAATTAATCACAAAAGCCCCTCTGTTATTAGGGGCTTTTGTTTTTTTTATTTCATGCGAAAATGATATTAAGCAGGTTATGGAATTAAGCGCAAAGCAAGATTCGGCTATTGTAAGCGCAAGCAATGTTGAAATTACATATTCAACCGACGGTAATACCGTTGTGTTAATGAAAGCCCCCGAATTGTTGAGGTATATTGAAAACGAAAAAAAATCATACTTTGAATTCCCAAAAGGTATGCATATGTTTTTTTACGATGATTTTGGCAAAGTATCATCAACCTTAAAGGCAAATTACTCAATATACTATGAAGATGAAGGACGATGGGTGGCAAAATACGACGTGGTATCGGTTAATAAAAAAGGTGAGAAATTAAACACTGAATATTTGGTTTGGTTAAGAGACGAAGAGAAAATCACAACAGACCAGTTTGTAAAAATTACCATGGCCGACGGTAGCATTATTTATGGCGATGGGTTTGAATCGAACCAAACATTCTCAAGTTGGGAGGTTGTTAACGGCAGGGGAATCTTAAATATTAAAGACACTGAAACAAATTAATAACTTAACAAACATATGCTATGGTATTCGGGCTTAGGCTTAGTAAATACATAAGTAGTATAATAATTAAAAAATAGCTGTACACAATATTGTAAACAAATAATAAACAGATGAGTAAACCCATTAACGCATTAAAAAGGATACTTGAAATCGTGTGGCTGATTGTTGCCATTCTTGCATTAGGAATCGCCATTCGCGAAACCATGCACGTTGGATTTGGTAAAAGCTACTATTTTTTCCTGTTTAGTATAGTTGCATTTTTCTTTTATTATTCGCGGCGGAAAGAGAGAATTAACAAAAAATGATAAATTTTTTAAATATATAACAATCATTATTGCTAATAGCCTGTCAAACCACTATTAAAGCATGAATTTAATTATTATCATATTAGCCACACTTTTATTGTCGGCATTCTTTTCAGGAATGGAGATAGCTTTTATATCGGCAAATAAGTTGCGTCTTGAGCTCGATAATAAACAAAAAATATTCCCTTCAAATATTTTAAAAGTATTCTCAAAAAACCCCTCGCAATATATTTCAACTATGCTTATTGGCAATAATTTGGCATTGGTTATTTATGGTTTGGTTATGGCAAAGCTTATTGAGCCGTCAATAAGGGTTTTTATACACACCGACGGGCTTGTATTGTTTATTCAAACCATTGTGTCAACATTGGTAATACTTGTTCTTGCCGAGTTTATACCTAAAACTCTTTTCAGAATTAACCCAAATCAAACTTTGCGTATTTTTGCTATACCCGTATTTTTATTCTACATAATTTTTTATCCGGCAGCAATATTTACAACAAAGGTTTCGCGAATAATAATAAGGCTGTTTTTGCGTGTTAAAATTACCGAAAACAGCGATATTTCATTCAGCAAGGTTGATTTAAACCATTTGGTAAACGACACTAAAATTAGTGACGGCAATGATGAGAACAGGGAATTAGACCACGATGTAAAAATATTTCAAAATGCACTCGACCTTTCAAATATTAAACTTAGGGAGTGTATCGTGCCGCGTACCGAAATAGAGGCAGTATCAATAAACGACACGGTTGAATACCTAAAACAGAAATTTATCGAGACAGGGTATTCCAAAATAATGGTTTACGAAGATTCAATAGATAATATTATTGGCTTTGCTGCATCAATAGTGCTTTTTCAAAAACCCGATACTATTGCCAGCATGGTTCAAAAGTTGCCAATAGTACCCGAAACAATGCCTGCAAACAAGTTGTTGGCGCTATTTATCCAAAATAAAAAAAGCATGGCACTCGTTGTCGATGAGTTTGGCGGAACGTCGGGCATTGTTACCATGGAGGATATTTTGGAAGAGATTGTTGGCGATATTCAGGACGAACACGATAAAATATCATTGACCGACAAAAAAATATCCGATAACGAGTTCAAATTTTCGGGCAGGCTCGAAATTGATGACTTGAATGAAAAATATAACTTTAACCTGCCGGTATCCGACGATTACGAAACCATAGCAGGGCTAATTCTATCACATTGCGGCTCAATTCCAAAAGTAAACGATGTTATTACCGTCGATAAATTTAAGTTTGTAATTTTAAGTGCCACCACCACAAAAATAGAGTTGATTCAACTAAAAATTTCATAACAAACCTTGCAATTTTTATTTATTGCCACTCAAAAATTACTATTATTAGATTAAAAAAATCGGGTATTGGCACAAAATATTG
>CAYQPP010000127.1:0-9914 GCA_964419235.1 uncultured Bacteroidales bacterium | reverse complement strand
TCAATAGTTTCAATAGCCATTTTAATAAAATTTTGAGCCTCTAGATTTTTCGCAACAGCCTGATCGTATGCTTTTTGCGCAGCATCAAGCGTTTGTTTTTGTGCACTTGTAGCGTTATCACCAGCAGCATCAACTGCATCTTGGGCAGTTTTTAATGCTTTTTCTGCGTTATCAACATCAGCTTCAGTAATAATTTTATCTGCTTCTGCTTTTGCCTTAACGGCAATAGCGCCAATAATCAGTGCATCAAAGGCGGTTTTGTTTAAAGCGCCAGTGCTGGCAATGACATCAGCCATTTTTTCAATTACTTTTTCGAATGTGTTGGTAGCAGGGGTATTTCTCATGCCAGAAAGTGCGGCAGCTACTTGACCTGCGTGTTGTGCTTGCACATCACTTTCATCGCCTAGGCTGTTGATTGTATCAACATCTGTGTCAATTGCACTGTCTGATAGGTCAAATGAGGCATTGACTTTTTCGTTCCATTTATCGATATCTGCTTTACTTAATGCGATGGTTGTGGTAGTTTCATCTACGCCAAGAATTTTAGCGGCTATAGAGGAGAGAACGCTAATATCAACTATATTTTCACCTGAATGAATATAAGCGATAGCAAATAAATCACTGTCCAACACTTCACGACCTTTGAGTTCGTCTGCATGGTATATGCCAGATTTTGTTAATTTTATATAAACAGCCCCCGTGTAGTTGGCATTGTCACCTGTTAGGGTAACTGTGTATTGACCATTTTCACTAAGCGCACTAGAGCCTATTAATGTGCCATCAGCTTTATACACTTCAACTGGGTTGTTTGCACCACCACTGATGTATTTACCTACTGAGACGGTTCCTGTAATGGTGGTTTTAATATTATCACTATCATTATCATTATCACCACTACTAGCAATAATAGCGATTGTGCCTAATAATACAGTTACACCTGCACCTATATTTGAAGTGACTATATCGTAGAAACTTTGACCACCTGCCCCTACTATAGCAGATTGTTCACCATAAAAATACACAACTTGAGTGCCATCTTCTAAGTTAAAGAATACATTGGGAACAATGTGATAAAGTTCACCACTTTCGGTGGGTAGTGAAACTAAACAAGATAAATCAGGAGCGCAAATATTAAAATAGTTGTCAAAAATAATAACATCGTCTTCCAGTGTTACCTCTAAATCATCGCCGATTTTTTTGGCAATTAGATTTGTTTTTTTAGTGTCGAAATCTTGGAAATTTAATTGGTAGGCTGTGCCCGCTTGAACTTGAACATGTTGAACGCCTTTAACAACAATAATAACCTCTTTGTTGAGTGTGCTAGCGATATTTTTTGCTTCGATTTGTAATTTTTCGATTTGTTTTTGAGTTTTTACTTGCATTATTACCCCTCGTATTATTATGTATATTTTTTAAACTTACGATACTCATGTATCTTCGGTAGAAATTTTACAAATACATCGGTGTTTGTTTTAAAGATAGAGGATGTGGTGCCATTCTCTAGCATCTCAGTGTTGATGGAATCATCAGATGCGGTTAAAGATTTTTTATAAGCACTATAGCAAAAAAAAGTTAATGCTATTCACATTTTCTATATTTTTAAACTTACTTTTGTATGTAGTCTTGACTTATTACTCTTGGTGCAATTATATACGAACCAAGGATTCAACTTGCATAAATATGGGTGACTAGCAAACTCTTTAAATTTTTCTTGGCAAGATAAGGCTGGGTTTGAGAATTGCTATTTATGCGTTTAATGAGACCTGTAGTGGGCATAAATATTAACCAAAGGCCAATTTTTACTCAGTTGTAAATTTTTATAAATCTCATTTTATTTCTGTTAGAAATAGGCTGAGACCTTTGCATAAATATGAATAATTATCAAGTATCCACTTTTCATCTACTTGGTAATTTTTTAAACCCAGCCATAGTCCTGCTAGGACATGGTTTAAGAAAATTACCAAGTAGGTAAAAATTGAATTTTTCTAATTATTCATATTTATGCAAAGGTCTCAGGCTTTGTAAAAATGACAACCGAGTAAAAATTTGTCCTTTATTCAACATCCATGCCTAATATGGGGGTCTCAATATATTGTGCTGAAATTTTTTTAAGATTGTAATTTTATTTCACTTACTATAACATTGCATATCTTTATCTACAAATAACAAACCCTCTTTATGCACTTATTGACCAACATATTTGCCCAAAAATTCAAGACATCGGCTTTGGCTTTGGTGTTTTTATTTCCAATATTAATGGCCATTGTGGGTAGTGCCGTATCAACCATATATTTGTTATTATTTATATTAGGTACTATTTATATTAAAAGACTCGTGCCAACCTTGTCCACACAAGAAAAAACGGTTTTAATTGGTTTTGTTGTGGTATTTTTTATTTATTTACTGGGTATGATTAACTCTGATGATGTTTACAATGGGTTTAAAAAGTTAGGAAAATTCAGTTACTTTTTACTTTCGGCACCTGTTTTCTTTCTTTTTAGATATTATCAGCAACCAATGTTAAAAGCGTTTTATATTGGAACAACGCTATCAGGATTTACGCTACTTATTTATTTATTACTCAACAGTGGCTCAACAGGTGCATACCATTCAATTATGTATGGCGATTTTTCTATGCTTATTGTTGGAGTCAATATATTGTTATCATTACTAGCCAGTTTTAAAAAAACCGACAAAATATTACTTGCCTTGTCTGGGTTATCTGCACTAAGCGCAAGTTTGATTGTTGGAGCAAAAGGTTCTTGGGTGGCGTTGCCATTATTGTTTTTAATGCTTTTATATTTACTGGTCACGCAAAAAAAAATACGCTTTAAAATAATGGCAATTTGCACCAGCATTGTTTTGACAATTGGCATTACTGTTAACGCTTTTCCCGGTCAAACAATTGATAGATTTAATACCGCAATTAGCAGCACCAGTCAATTTGTTGAAAATGAAAATGACAACAAAAAACAACAAGTTGGCACTGCTAGCGAACGATTTATTTTTTGGAAAGCCGCCATTAATACGGTTAAGAAATATCCATTTTTTGGCTCAGGTAGCGGCGATTTTAGACTGGAACTTAGGCGCTTTACTAAGGCATATCCTCAATACAATGTTATTGGCGATGATTACGGAAGTGCTCACAATATCTTTTTTGAATGGTTGGCATTGTTCGGCATTGTCGGATTTTTGGTTTTAATGGCGAGTGTATTTTTATTGCCACTTAGATTCTTTTTCCAAGTTATAAAAGACAATCCGAAAAAATTATGGGTTGGTTTGGCTGGTATTTGGATTATTTTATCAAGTATGGTATTTGGGCTAACTGAAACTTGGATTGTGCGTTCAGCGCCTAATGGTGTTTATATGTTTTTTATGTTGTCATTGATGGCATTTAGTGTAAACAATGCAAAGATTGAGTCTAATGAGACTTTTGTGTAAATATGAACAATCTTCAAGAATCCACTTCTTATCTATTTGGCAATTTCTTCAATTTGATCTTGGTTCTATTGGGGCAAGGTTTAAAAAATTTATCAACTTGGCAAAGGTTGAATTTTATCGACAAAGGTTTTTTAGTCTTTAAAAACTTTCTTTAAGCGATTATTTAAAATGTCACTTTTTACTAATTTTGAAGCCGTTTTAGGGATGATGGGCGCTTTACTGTTAATTTATTTTAATTTGCTTTTGTTGTGTTTAGCCAACAAAACTTTTAAATATTATGGCGTTCACATTGCACGGTTTTTGACTTTTTCAGATTGGGTATTTTTATTTTTATTGAGTATTTTATTGGCTTATGCAGTTGTTGCTGATAATTTAGTTGTCAAAGGTTTGGTATTTGCCATAACAACAGCTGGTGCTTTTGCTTTGTTTGTGGATGCGTTATTGTTTCGTCTTTATTCAATAGAGTTAGAGCCCAGTTCAATCAAAGAATTTTTTGTTGATAGAAAAATATTTATTGCACAAGGGAAAACGCAAATTAATTTAATTATATTTAATCGAATTAGTGCGTTATTGGTGACTTGGTTGTGGTTTATAGTTTCATTGCTATTTGATCAAAATATAATATGGGCAACTACTGGGTTTTTGGCGCAATCTTTGTTTATTATTGCAAAATCTCGGTATAAAATTAGTGTGGTTTTGTTAGGCGTGGTGTTGCTATATCCTCTTTATTTTGTCATTGATTTTTTCATTGAAATTTCGTATCTTTATGGTGTCTATATTGCTGTAACTTTGCCAATATTGGGGTTTGTGTTAAAATTAAAATATCAACATACAGAATTTTTTCAAAATTCTAATAGTTTTGAACATATTATTGGTGCAAACTCTATGGCAATTGATGATAGTGTTACATTTAAGCCTTCAGATAAGTTGTTGTTAGATGTGCCTATTAATGATACACACAGTAGTTCGTCATTTGGTTTGTGTAAAGATGCCAATGTATTGATAATTTCCGTAGAATCTTTAGGTAAGAAATATATTGACTATTATAATGGTCCAGCACGGTTTTCTATATTTGATAAATTGGCAAAACAGGGTATTGTGTCAAAGAATCATTATTGCATATCAGCAAATACCGATAACGCCTTATTTCATTGGTATCAAGGAAGTCGAAAAAACCCGTATGCAAGTTTAACAAAGCTTAGTCGTTATGACACTTGGTTTTTAACATCTCAAAACATTGACTCATTTGGAATGAAGCAATTATTGAGCACATCAGGCTTTAAAAATATTTTGGACAATAAATTTATTGGGGCAATCAAATCACAATCTACAAGCAATCATTGGGGTGGAAGTGATCAAGTGATTACTCAGCAAGGTTTGGATTGGTTTTTAGAACATCGTGATCAAAGTTCGCCGTTTTTTATGCATATTTTAAATGCGCAAACACATGTGAATTATCAAGTTTCGAATACCAAAAAATATAATCGATTTTCTAGTGGTTCTTATGGTCGTTATTTAAATGCCGTAGAGGAGGGTGCCGAGTGGGTGGAAAATATTTTTGAAAAACTATCAAATAATGGGCTCTTGGAAAACACAGTTGTTGTATTGTGTGGCGATCACGGACAATCGTTTGGAGAATTTGGCTATAAGGTTCATTCTAATGCGATTATTGCAGAACAAATTTTAACACCGCTGGTAATTTCCCATCCAAAGATAAAGCCTAAGTCGGTTGATATAAGCAGTCATTTCGATATTTTGCCCACAATATTTGATTTACTGGGTGTTACTGATGTGTGTAATGCTTATGGGCGTTCTTTGTTATCAGATAAGGCCTTCTCCCCGATTCCGTTATATACAAAAACTCATAGGGGTAGTATACCATCCAGTTTTGGGTATGTGGATATGGATAAGAAAATTTTGATTGATATGATTTATAAAAAAATATCCCATTTGAATCATGACGATATGCCGACAAGAAATCTAAGCGCAAAAGACAAGCAATATTACTTAAATCTTGCTTATAGAATGCTGTCCAATAGATAATACTATTTTCAAAAATAAACTAAATAATCTTGGCGCCTATTCTTATTCTTATTCTATGTCTTGTGCAGGAGTCTTAAATAGTATGAGTTGTCCAAAGATGGGATTTGAATTTTTCAGGGTTGGGTGACTCATATCGCTACTCCTTGAAAATAGTATGATTGCCCAATAGGGTCTTTATAATTTCTACAATATTTTCAATTTTCAATTTTTTATTTAATACAATATTATGTTGTTTATTTTTTTTGCTAATTGTTGCCCAACGCTTTGGACTGGCAAATAAATTATCACCAAAAAAACTAATGGTTTTAATATTGAGCATACCTGCTAAGTGCATTGGGCCTGTTGAGGTGCTAATTAATAATTCGCTGTCTTCAATAAGATAGCAAAAATCAAGAAGGGTAGGTGGCTGATAAATTAAATCTTCTTGGGAAATCAGTGTTTGGCATTGGTTTTTTGTATTCAAATCATCGGGTCCAAATGTCCATACCACTTGTGTGTTACCTTGACTTCTAACGGCATCGGATAGCTTAATATAATCCTCTAATGTTAAATTACCCTCGCTACTGCCACCATAACCGGGGTGTAAAAGCACAATTTTTTTATCGTTTAATTGGTGTTGATTTCTAAACTGAGCATTCCTAATAAGTGTTAGCAATGGTGGCTTGAAGTTTAGCTCAATATTTTTATCTAATATTTTTGCCAACTCTAAATTATACAACACTTCAGTTTTTTCAACTCGACTTCGTCTTTGTTTAAGGGTTTTATTGAAAAAAATTTGAGCCAGTTTTGTTGCTGGTGCAATGCGTGTTTTAATACGGTTTAAAAATAAAAGGCAACCTAATTGAGTGTCAATAAATGCACTAATACTCACTTCAATATTTGCATTTTTTATGGACTTTTTCGTTTGCCAAAAATGATTTTTATCATATAGAATAACGCCATCAATGTAATCAATTTGTTGAGCCAATTCAAAATTAACGCTTGATACCAAGGTAAAAACTTTAGCCTTAGGATAATGATTTTTAATAGCAAAGATTAAGGGCAGCGTGGTAATAAAATCACCAATCTTATCGTGACGAGTAATGAGAATATTCATTTTTTCTGATTAAGCTCATAAAGTTTAATATACTTGTAAAAATTGGTTGCCATATGTGAAAAGGCGATGACTAAGCCTGCGTATCCATCTAAAAAACCTCGTTTTAATATATAGGTTTTGAAGAACGAAAAACCGCCATTGAGTATTGCTCTGATAGGAGATGAGGATTTTTTACCTATATTATCAAGTGCAAATTCACTGGAGTAAATGTCTAATTTTTTAATAAAGTCACTGATATTTCTATATGGATAATGATTGACAAATCCAGCGAGTAATTCAGTATTCAATTGATTAATTAATATGCTTTCATGTACTTTTTTGTCGTTAAAGCCAGTTTGTTTTCGATGATATAATCGTACGATTTTATCGTTATTCCAGCAATGCTTAATGTGTTTTTTCTGGTAAAAATTTTTTCTAAAAATTTGATAAACAGATGCTTGGTTTAATTGTAAACTTTCCAAGCCAATTAAAAAATCTTCACTAATAACCTCATCTGCATCCAGTGACAAAACCCAGTCGTGTTTGGCATAAGTGGCCGCTTTGTTTTTGGTCATTCCAAATCCTAAAAAATCCCCTTGAACGAGATCAACATTGTTGTAAGTGCTTACTATGTTTAAAGTATTGTCCACCGATCCATTGTCATAAACCACCACATTAGAAAATTTAAAAAGTGCATCAAGGGTTGATTTAATGCTCTTCTCACCATTTTTAACGATGATGACGACTGAAATATTTTTTATCATAAACCTAGTGCCCGTTTGATTTTTCGTTTGCGTACTTTTGCTATTTTATTTTGTTGGTTGTAACCTAATCCTAGGCTGACAAAATAATCAACTTTTACTCCTGAAAGTTTGGCGTAGGTTTGTAATATTAACGCCAAGTCATCGTCATTAGCCCATAATTTATTAAAGTTTTTAGCCCTGTCTTTTGAGTTTAAAGTTTTAAAATTTAGCCTATTAATATCAATGATTTTAAATTCATAATCTTGTTGATTTTTTTTGATCAAAATATTACCAGGGGACAAATCATTATGCATGATATTATTTTGATGAAGTTGGTAAACAAAGTTTGAAAATTGTTTAAAAATTTGTATTCTATCATTAAAATTCCCATCCAACAAAGGGATTCTAATATCGAAATCAGCTTCAAATTTTTGACAAATTAAATAACTTTTACCAAGCAACGGCTCAAAATTTTCAATTCTAGCGACAACTTTAGGTGTAAATTTAGCAATCTTTAAGCCATATTCGTATGCTCGCCATGCTTTGGATTTTTTCCAATAAGTATAAATAAGCCCACGGAACCAACCAAGTCTTTTATACGATTTAACCACAAGCGTTTCATTGTTAAACACAACTTCTTTAATTGTGTTTCTATCATCTTGCAATATAGTGCTACTTTGTGCGAAATAACGCTCTATTTCATTAGCCAAGGGTTGGTAATCAGAGTGAATTAGTTGTTGTTTAATCATATTTGTAGAAAATAGCCTTTATCGGTATTTGATTGTCAAGCATTACTTAAGGGCACCTCCAAAAAAACCCAATGCAATTTATGAAAAGTATAAAACAGCACTTTTTCATCCAAAAATTCATCGAATAGCAGGCTATTCTCCTTATTTTTGGCTAAGAAATGCACTATTTTCTAACTCCCCTAAATTGCACTGAGGTTTCTGTAGGTGCCCTTAATGCCACCAATTTCTTGATTGGTGAATTTTGTTTTTACACAAAGGTCTCTATGTAAAATAATCATCAAAATATTATACTTATATTATAGGGCGTAAATATGAAAACTATTTTCCTTGACCGTGATGGTGTGATTAACCAAGAGGTTGGTTATTTGCATAAAATTGAAGATTTTGTGTTTATTGATGGTGTGTTTTCCGCTTGCCAAATGTTTCAAAAATTAGGTTTTAAAATCATTGTTATTACCAATCAATCGGGTATTGCTAGAGGATATTATAATGAAGATAATTTTAATAAACTTAATACTTGGATGGTGAATGAATTTAAGCAAAACAAAGTTGATATTTTGGATGTATTTTATTGCCCACATGCACCAGAAGACGGATGTCATTGTCGAAAACCTAAGGCAGGTATGTTTATGGATGCACAGAAAAAATATCCTATTGATATGCTTAATTCTTGGATGATTGGCGACAAAGAAAATGACATTACTGCGGCAAAAGCAGCAGGGATAAAGAATACAGTTTTAGTTAGAAGTGGGCATAACATTAATGAAAAAGATTCAAATGCTCAATTCATTCTCGATTCAATTGATCAGGTTGCGCCAATAATTCTTTAACTTTTAATGCAATTTCAGTAACCTTAATATCTTGAATTGAAAAATCATTTTTATCAATTTTATTTGGGTTGACCAATGAGTTTGAAGCAATCACATGGTTAATATTCGTCAGATAAGTATTTCGATAACTGGGTGTTGAGCCAAACAGCGTGATAGAAGGGATATTAAGTGCCCATGCCATATGCACTGGACCTGTATCGCCACCAATCACCATATCCATTTGCCCAATGATTGCCTTTAATTCATCCAGTGACACCTTGTTAATAAGGGCTACTTTTGGGGCAATATTTTGTATTTTTTCAGCCATCAACCTTTCTTTTTTATCCCCCCACAAGATTGTAATATTGGCATCTAATGCCTGAGCTAATTGCCCAAATTTTTCTGCTGGATAAATCTTAGATACGAATGAAGCGCCCGGCACAAAAGCAATATTAGCCTTGCTTTTTTGCAAAAAGCAAGACTCAACCTTATTGTTAAAATGCAAAAACGGCTGTTTGTTTAAAATATTATCATGTGAAATAGGCACCGCTAAGGCGCTAGAAATGAGAAATGCATTACGCTTAATCACATTTTCAGAATATTTTATATGGCAAGTATCAGAATAAAAAAACGCCGCAAAAGCCTCACGCAAAGCACCCTTGTCAAAGCCAAAAGTTTTATCTGATGGAATAATTTTGGCAACAATAGCTGATTTTACCAACCCTTGCATATCAATAACAATGTCATACTTTTTAAGCTTTCTAAGTGCACTTAAAGTCTGAAATAGCACCTTAAAAGACTTGTCTTTTTTTGCCCTTTTAATGCTAACCGTATGGATTTCATTAATATCAAGGTTGTTCATCAATAGAGAACTAAACCCTTCTTCCACCACCCAATCTATAGTCGAACTAGGCAAATGTCGCTTAATAAATTGCAACACAATCATAGCGTGAACAATATCACCTAAAGCGGAAAGTTTAACGATAGCAATTCTCATTAGTGTATTTTATTGATAATGCTTGGTTTGTGTTGATGATATTTTGAATATATTTAT
>CAYQPP010000126.1:5365-10021 GCA_964419235.1 uncultured Bacteroidales bacterium | reverse complement strand
ATTGAGAAAAGTAAAAATATCGCCAAAAGAAACATTTATAATTTTGTAGAGTTTTCGTGCAAGCACTATGTATATTTAGTACTAAATTTGCGTTTTCAAAAATAAAAACAGATAAAACATAAACAAAATGAAACGGATAAATAAAAAAGATACTAACCTGCTCTATTTTAACCGCTGGAGCCGCAAATCGTTTGCTGTTTTTGCAAGCCTTAAATCGGTGGTAAAAATAGGATTTTTATCAAGTGCCATATCTATTGTTGCAATTCCCGAAAAAGGCTTTTCGCAAACCGACACAATAAAAGTAAACAACCATGTTGAAATTGATGAAGTGCTTGTATCGGGTGAGCGGTCGCCCGAAGTGTATTCAAAAGTATCGCGCATTGTTACTTTGATTCCAAAACATGTTGCCCTGCGCACACCGGCACAAAACCTGCTCGATGTATTGGAATACTCGCCCGGTGCCGATTTAAGAGTCCGTGGAAAACACGGTGTGCAAGCCGACTTAAACATTAGAGGCGGCTCATTCGACCAAAACATTATACTATTAAATGGCATAAACATATCCAACCCGCAATCGGGGCATTTAAGCCTAACCCTACCTATCGACATTGAATCTATAAAACAAATTGAGATACTCGAAGGCCCATCGAGCAGAATATCGGGAGCAAACGCCTTTAGCGGTGCCGTAAATTTTGTAACAAACACCGATACGGTCAACAAGGTGGGTTTTCACGAAATGATAGGACAAAACAACCTATACAAAACAAATATAACGGCATCGTTAACCAATAAATATGTAAAAAACTTTGTTGCCTTTTCGGTTTACGGCTCAAACGGGTTTACGCACAACACCGATTTTAAAAGCTACAATTTATACTATAACGGCAATATTAATATTAAAGATGCAAAACTAAGTATCCAGCTCGGTTTAACCGATAAGGGCTATGGTGCCAATAATTTTTACAGCACAAAATACAAAAACCAGTTTGAAGAAAATAAAGCATCGCTGGCAAGCATTGGTTTTGAGGCAGGCACAAACCTAAAATTAAGCAGCTCGGCTTACTGGCGCAGACTTTATGACCATTTTGTGTTGGTACGAAACAACCCCGAAATATATCAGAATTTTCATGTTACCGATGTGGTGGGAACTAATATCAACGCTTCGTTTTTATCAAACATCGGAAAAACCACCTTTGGTGTCGATTTGCGCAGCGAGAGTATCCACAGTACCAATTTGGGATACCCAACCAACGACTCAATTTTAGTTAACGGCTATGATTCCATCTATTACAATAAATTCCACAGCCGTGCAAATGCGGGCTTTTTTATTGAACAGAGCTACCATACACAAAAATTCAGCATATCGGGCGGCGGCGTCTTCAATTTTAATACCGACCAAGGTTTGTCCGGCAATTTTTACCCCGGTGTTGATTTAAGCTACCGTATATTAAAACGCTTAAAGGTGTTTGCATCGGTAAATAGTGCCGTGCGCATGCCCACCTTTACCGACCTTTTTTATGTTGGGCGCGAAAACATCGGCAACCCAAACCTAAAACCCGAAAATGCCATTACTTATGAGATTGGCATAAAACCCGTTGCCGCCAACTTTACCGGAAACGCATCGGTATTTTACAGGCAGGGCAAAAATATTATCGACTGGAACAAACAAAACGAAGCCGATGCTTATTGGACACCTACCAATATTACCAAATTAAATACATTGGGGATTGAGTTTCAAGGCACAATAAACACAATGGGCTTTGCCATGAACCCAACATACGGTATCCGTCTTCTGCAATTTGGAGTGCTGCTACTCGACATTACAAAAAGCTCAAGCAATACTATTTCGCGGTATGCACTCGATTACCTTAACCAAAAAATTACGGCAGGCATTGACATTAAGCTGTTCAAAAAGCTATATACAAACTTGCAAATTGTATATCAATCGCGAAATGGCAATTATCAGGTGTATAATACCGAAACCAGTATTTACGAAACAAAAAACTACAAGCCTTTTACCCTTGTTGATGCAAAAATATATTTTGAACATAAATTGTTACAGCCATACATTGAGGTATCGAATATTTTTAATACTAATTATAATGATATTGGTGGCGTTCCTCAACCCGGGCGGTGGATACGTGGCGGGGTTAAAATAAATTTAGAGTTCTAACAAAAATACAAAACCGTAAAGACGCAGGGTGGCGCAGAGAAAAACAAATTATTGAATTGTTATTACAGAAAAACCTCAATCTAACTCTGCGCATCTTGGCGGTTAAAAAATACCAAACTGCGAAGATGCAGAGTAACGCAGAGAGAAAACAAATTATTGAATTGTTATTACATTACAGAAAAGCCTCAGCGTAACTCAGTGTTAGCTTTTCGTTGTTTATCCTTCTATATTTTTATTTCCATCATTTTCAATTATTTTTCCTAGTTCTTTTGCATTTAGTGGTGAAATAATTTTTTTCCCAGTTGTTTTTTCCAGTTGTTTTCGAGCAGCATTAGCTACCTTTCCTCCCTTACGTGCTACTTGTTTATTTTCATTAAGTGTTTTAGGTTTTTTTTCTTTCGATATTTCAGTAGTTGAAGCCTCTGCCAACATATTAAAAACCAATTCTAGATTAGTCATATTATCTCGTAAATTTTCTTTCTTCAATTCTTTAAAATCCTTATATTCACGAGTTGTCATTCCAGACCAAGTCTTTGTTATTTCATCCGTTAAAATAGCATATTCAATTCCTTTTTTAACACCATGTAAATTCCATTCATCAGTCAACTCTTTGCGAATTTCAATGCTTTTAAGTCGCTGATTAATCCAATTTACGGAATAACCTTTTTTCAAATAAGTTTCCATAGCCCTATCAAACGCTTTTTCAGGGTCTTCTGTTTCTTCTATTCTTTCATAACCAACTTTTGCCAACCAAATCTTAAAAGGTTCTGCTTTTGGTGATGGAATAGATTGAATTAATCTTAATAGTTGTTCTGTATCAGCAACATCAGTCATTCGCATCTTACCATCCGATGACTTCATCTTCAACTGTCCGATTTTTTCGGACACTTCACTTCCTTCCGATCTTAATTTACTTTTTAAGTCAGACCAGTATTTTCGTGGTCTCTCACTTTCTGTTAATACTCCAACAATATCAATAATTGAAAAATACCATTTTTCTTGGTCATTATCCCAATGAACTCTAACTCTTTGGTCTTGAAATAATTTTATTGCATTCTCTTTCGTCATACTTTCAAATTTTCAAATCCAAAGATATATAAAATAAATTTTTTAGTGGGTTTTTTCACTTTTACCATATCTCTCTCGCAATGAAAGCTAATGCGGGGAGAAACAGCATATTTTGGTTAAAGAATACGTAAAAACAATATTCTCGAAACCACTACCGATAGCTTAGTATTACTTTTACCTTATAAGGCTTGTTAACAGGGCAGTTTTTACTAACCTTAGGCAGTTGGGTTAAAATATCTGCCACAAAATATCCTAATGATATATTGTTTGAGCTTAAGGCAGTAACTTCAATTTCATGGTTGTTGTTTACATAAAATTCAATCAAAATATTACCACTCATTTCACTTGTAATTTGTTGCATTGGATTACTCAACCCTTGTTTTAAAGACTCTTTCAATTCTAACGGCAAGTGCGAATAAGTTCTCATTTTTGATTCGGCTTTCAAAATTGTTGCAATTGTAAATAGCGCAACAATTAGGGTAAATACTAACTTTTTCATAATTTTTTAGGTTTAGATTAATAACATTTTTTATTTTTTTTACATACCTATCTCAGTTGCAAAACACATGTTTTGTTCAAAATAAACACTCGTAAAATTCTGTTTCTTAGATTTTTAAAACATTAACTATTTTTTAACTGCATTCAAATAATAGACGAAAAGAAAACTAAAATGTAACACTATCTCTATTTTACTTTCTATAAAAATTCATCTCATCAATATATTCCCATGCTTTTTGCGGCATAAAAAACCTAATATCCTTTCGCTGCTTAATGGCATTACGGATAAAGCTTGACGATATTTCCATTAACGGGGCATCAAACAATTGCACATTGGGATGGTTATGAAAAGTCGTTGTTTCGCAATTAGGGCGAGGGTAAACAAGTATTTTCCTATTTTCTAAAATATGCTCAAAATTTTTCCATTTGTGAAATGAGGCAAGATTATCTTCGCCGATTATTAGGGCAAATTGCCTGTTAGGATATTTCTCATCGAGGTGGGCAAGAGTATTGGCAGTATATGAAGGTTGTGGCAATGAAAATTCAATATTTGAGGCTTTAAATTTGTGATAATCGCACAAAGCACGGTTTACCAGCTCAAGCCGTTGATAGTCGGGCAAAAGTGAACTTTTATTTTTCAGCGGGTTTTGCGGACTCACAACAAACCAAAGATCATTTAAGCCACCGTATTCAACAAAATAGTTGGCAATGGCTAAATGCCCGATATGTATAGGGTTAAACGAACCAAAATACAAACCTGTCATATTATAAATAGTTTATACAATTAATTCTGCTTTATTATTTTAATCTATGGCAAATTATTAAATATCAACACCTTACTCCTACTAAACAAAAAAACTCAATAACTCAACATCTTACAATCTTGTATCACATAATCCTGTCTTATTGTTATATTG
>CAYQPP010000126.1:0-5265 GCA_964419235.1 uncultured Bacteroidales bacterium | reverse complement strand
TCTAACATCTAAAAGTCTAACATCTAATAATCTATAAATCAGCACTCTTTCAAAAAATCGTTCAGTAATATTTCAGCCTCATTTTTAGCCAAAAAAAGCTCATCGTTCAAAATCACCTTATCAAATTGCATAGCATACCTCATCTCCTCCTCTGCTTTTGCGAGCCGTTTTTCAATCTCAATTTTACTGTCGGTCCCCCGTTTGGTAAGCCTTTTTTGCAAAGCCTCAATTGACGGCGGCATAACAAAAATAGCCAATGCCTTTTCGCCATACTGTTTTTTAATATTTACCCCGCCAACCACATCAACATCAAAAAGCACATTGTTGCCTTTGTCCCAAATGCGCTGCACCTCGCTTTTTAGCGTTCCGTAAAAACGTCCTTTATACACCTCTTCCCACTCAACAAATTCATTGTTTGCAATTTTTTGTTTAAAATCTTCGGTGGTCAAAAAGTAGTAATCTTTACCGTCAACCTCGTTGTTGCGCGGCGTGCGATTACATGCCGATATTGAAAATTCAAGATCAAAACCTTTGTTTAACAAGTACTTAACAATAGTAGTTTTGCCCGAACCCGAAGGTGCTGAAAATATGATTAGTTTGCCTGACATCTTTTTATCGTGATATAAAATTAATCCGAAACAGTTCCTATAAAACATTCAACAGTTGCTCCTTTATTTTTTCCAGCTCGTCTTTCATAAGTATAACCAGCTTTTGCATATCGGAGTGGTTTGCTTTTGAGCCCAAGGTATTAATCTCCCTACCTATCTCTTGCGAAATAAAACCCAACTTTTTACCAACGGGTTCATTCAATTCAACGGTTTTTAAAAAATACCCGCAATGGTGGGCAAGCCTAACCTTTTCTTCAGTAACATCTAACTTTTCAAGATAAAAAATCAACTCCTGCTCAAAACGGTTCTCATCGTATTCGGTAGCCTCCGACAGCTCTTTCAAATTATTGCGCAGCCGCTCTTTAACCTTCTCTATGCGTTGTTTCTCATACGTATCAACCTGCTTTAATAAATCCTGAATATTCACAACGCGCTCCGTAATATCTTTTTGTAGGGCTACCCCCTCTTGCACTCTAAATTTTATTAAATCGTCAATAGCATTCTCAATACTTTGCAAAATCAATTTCCACTCATCCTCATCAAGCTCTTCGCGCTCGGTTTTTATTGTATCGGGCAAACGCATTATTACTTGTAACAAGTCATTTTTATTGTCGATGCCTAATTCATCTGACACTTCTGACAATTGTTTAAAATACGCTTTTACCAAATCAGTATTTACAATTGAGCCGTTCTCAATACTTGTAATTTCGGCATACAAGCTAAAATCAACCTTGCCGCGCAATAATTTTTTAGATATATGGTTGCGCACCTCAATCTCTTTTTCACGGTAAAAACCGGGTATTCTCGAATAAATATCAAGCTGTTTGCTGTTTAAACTTTTTATTTCAATAGTAAGTTTTTTATTCTCTAACTCACAAGTGGCTTTCCCAAAGCCTGTCATCGATACTAACATATTCTAATATTTTATGCCATAAAAGTAATTATATTTAGTTACTTATGTTGAAATTATTTTTTTATTCATGCAAAATAATGTAATCGTTTTAAGCAATATTTATTGAATATCATCAGCAAAATAAAAATAACAGGCACAACTATTGCATACAAACAAATTGATATTTATATTACTCATTCAAATTAAAAACTCGGTTATGTCTGCAAAAAAACATTTTATCATACTATTGTTAATGGGTATTTTCTTTTTTTCGTTCACCCAAAAAGATAAGCAATACACCGCTACCGATTTAGAAAAACTATGGCAACAGGTAAACGATTTTGAGAAAAAAGAGCTGCCCAAATCGGCCTTAAAAACAGTTAATGTTATTTATGAGGTTGCTAAAAAAGAGCAGTTAGATAATGAGATGATAAAAGCACTTATCTACCATGTAAAATATAAAAACCACATTGAACCCGATGCGCTGCCTGAACAAATTGAATATTTAAAAAATCAAAAAGACTATTTTAATAATACCGGAAAGGCAATACTAAACAGCATGGTTGCCGAAATATATTTCAACTATTATAGAAAAAACCGATGGAAAATCCTCGACAGAACTATAGTTGATGCCAAAACCAAGGCAAGTATCGAAAACTGGGATTACCAAATGTTTATGGAAACCATTGCCGCCCACTATAATGCATCATTAAAAAACAGCAATGTTTTGCAAAAAACACCAATAAACGATTATTTGAATATTATTGAATCCGGAACTGCAAAAAATGAGCGTCCCACGCTTTACGATTTTTTGTTAAACCGCGCACTTAATTATTTCGGAAACAGCAGGGCACATTTAAACGTTGCCGATGCAGGTTTTACTTTGAACGAAAAAGAGGCTTTTGCCGATGCCGCCACTTTTGTGAAAACCAAATTCACAAATAACGATAAAAGTCTGCCTATGGCAAAGGTGCTGCATTTATATCAACAGTGGCTATCATTTAGGCTAACCGACAAAAAAAATATTAAAGCCTTATTTTATGCCGATTTAATACGCCTTGATTTTGTTTACAACAATTCAACGCGGGCCGACAAAGACAAACTGTATTTATTGGCATTAAACAAAATGTTGGACATTTATGAATTGCCGCAACTTAAGGCTGAAGTAAGTATGAAAATGGCCGTTTATTATAACGGTAAAGCAGAATATTATAGACATGGCGTGGATGATAGTTATACTTTTAAAAATTTCAAAAAAACAGCCCATGGTTATTGCACACAGGCATTGGCTTTAAAAGCCGATAGAAATACAACAATCAGGGCCAAACGCATGATTGCCCAAATTGAGGCAAAAAAACTCAGCTTTGAAACCGAAGAGGTGGTAAGCCCTGAAATGACAATACCTGCTTTGGTAAACTTCAAAAATATTGATAGGGCTTATCTTAAAATTCAGAAAATAACCATAAAAGACAGCAAAAGCCAAAGCAATATTTATGACAGGAATTTGATTTATAAAAAGCTGTCGGCAAAAGCCCGGTTTGTTAAACAACTAAAAATAGAGCTACCAAAAACCGATAATTACCGAAGGTACAGCACCGAATTGTTAATTGACGGACTCCCCGTAGGATTATACTTGGTGTCAATGTCAACCGATTCGGCGTTTAATGCCGATGATAATATTGTGGCATATTCATTAATACACTCGTCAAACATTGCATACATAAAAAGGCAATCGCAAAAAGGCGAAGCGGTATATTTTACAGCAAACCGCAGTAATGGCGAGCCATTAAAAAATATAAAAGCCCAAATAATTTATAAACATTTTGATTACCGAACCCGCAGCCAATCAGTTGAAATGGGCGAGACTATTTTTTCTGATAACAACGGGAAAATTTTGATAAACGATAACACAAATAATAAAAACCACGGTTTTATTCTTCAGCTCACACAAAAAGGCGACACTTTGGAAACCGAAAATGCCTATACCTATAAACCAAAAGAGAAAAAAACACAAACCAAGGTGCATTTTTTTACCGATAGGGCAATTTACCGCCCGGGGCAAATTGTCTATTTTAAGGGACTCATAATACAGCAAAAAGGGTCTGATTTGCCGATAATAGCTAAAAATTATAAAACCAAGGTTACCTTTAAAGATATCCATTGGAAACAGGTTTCGGAGTTGAAGCTGACAACCAACAAATTTGGGACATTTAGCGGCTCATTTATTATACCTGTTGCCGCCCTTAACGGAAAAATGGTGCTGCACACCCCCAACGGCACAAAATTTATACAAGTTGAAGAGTACAAACGCCCAACTTTTGAGGTATCGCTAAACAAGCCCAAAGGGCAAATAAAAATCGACAAAGAGCTGTCGGTTTCGGGCGTGGCACTCTCTTATAACGGAATGCCTTTGCAAGGTGCCGAGGTAAAATATATAGTAAAGCGCATTCCGCAATATTTTTGGTGGTGGATGCCCTCGCAAAAAGCTACACAGATTGACTTAGGCACTTTAAAAACAAACAAAAACGGTGAATTTACCATTGTGTTTAAAGCCCTTTCGGGAAAAACAGACCCAAAGCCCAACGAAAGCTTTGCCTTTACAATTGAGGTTGACATAACCAATACCGCAGGCGAAACACGGTCGGCAAACACCACAATCAACATTGGGGGCAATGCCTTAAATATTGATGTATCGATAAATAAAACCGTTGACAAACAAAACCCCGAAGACTGGGTTATATCATTAAACAACTCACAGGGCAATGCCGCATCAGGCAAGGTTAATATAAAAATAAGCAAACTAACAATGCCCAAAAAGCCACTGTTAAAACGTAAATATAAAAAGCCCGACACATTGTTGTATTCACAAAACCATTACCTCTCAAAATTTGATGGTTTTATCTATGACAATACCAATTATTATAAAACCTTAAAAAATGAGACGGGGTTTGCTTACCAAACATCAAAAAATATTGAAGGGGGAATAAATTTTTTGCCAAAAGATATTAAAAAATGGAACACCGGAATGTATAAAATGCAAGTAACAACAACCGACCATTTTGGGCAAAACGTAGTCAAGTATGCCTACTTTACGCTTTATGATTCAAAATCAAAAAAAGTACCATATCCGGTAGTTAATTGGTTTGTAAACAGCATGCAAAAACTTGAACCGGGTAGTGTTGCCGAAGCTACTATCGGAACATCAGAGGATATTACCGTTTTGTATCAGGTTGAGCATAATAAAAAGATTATACACTCAGAGAATATCCGTATAAAAAACCGTGTTGCCAAATTCTCCTACCCCGTAACCGAAAAACTAAGGGGCGGTTTTGCAATGCATTTTACTTTTGTGTATAAAAACCGTTTGTATCATAATTATCAAGCAATTGAAGTGCCTTTTAGCAATAAACAGTTGCAGGTAACTTACCAAACTTTTCGCAATAAGTTAAAACCCGGCGAACCCGAACAATGGGTAATAAAACTAAAAGGAGCTAAAGGCGAAAAAGTTGCAGCCGAAATGCTTGCAGGCATGTACGATGCCTCACTCGACCAGTATATGCCTAACAATTGGAACCTGAGCATTTACCCTGATTATTCATACAATTATTTGTGGCAAGGCAATTCGTACAGTACAGGGCATTCAAAAAACCTTTATCCCGATACCGAAAATTTGCCAAGGATAACCACAAAAACATACGACCACTTAAACTGGTTTAATGCTTTTGGCTACCAAAGGGGCTTAATGTCGGGTATGGAGCAAATGGT
>CAYQPP010000125.1:7384-10137 GCA_964419235.1 uncultured Bacteroidales bacterium | reverse complement strand
TTTTGGCATGCGCATCAATAGCCGTAAAGTCTTGTGCTATAATTCCGCTTGAAATAACAAACAGGATTATAAGCACGCCTGCAAATTTTGTTGGTTTCAGTAAATATCTCATAATAAAAAAACTATTACTGTTTTTATAAACACAATTAACCCTGCGTAACCGAGCCTGATGCATAATCGAGCTCGCTGCCAAACATACTGTGCGGTATTGAGAATATTAGTATCAGCACTACGGCAGCTGCAATAAGCCAACCGAGCTTTTTTTGTTTGCGGTACATTAAAAGGGCGGCAATCCACGCCACAAAGGCAATTAACGTCTTGTTATCGGTTAAGTCCCACCCAAAAGGTACGCCTGTCCATAAATCGCCAAAGGCATATAATTGCACAATAGGGCCAAATATCATTCCGCCAAGTGTTAAGAACGCCAGCGTGAGCCAACCGTAAAATACGGCTTTTTCTCTTTTGGCAAATGCCATTATTGCTGTAAAGTTCGATAGCATCATTGCAAAAAACATAAAGAAAATATGGGGAATTAATATACCGCCCGGAACAGCCCCTTTAAACCTTGTAATTGTATAAAACTCATTGGCGGCGTTTAATTTTGTGCCATCTTCATAAAAGTCAACTTTATACTCAACTTTTCCGGCAGGCGGTTGGTGGGGCAGGCTGCCTGTTAGTTTGTCGCCTTCGCGTTTCATGTCAACAACAGTCCATTCGCTATTTGTAGGGTATTGCCTATACGATAATTTTGCCGATATTTTGTTGTCGCCAACAACAAAACAGATAGGGCAATCGCTCTCTCCACCGTGGCTGCGCACCAATTTTAGCATGTATGTATTATTGTTGGTTTTTAGCTCGGCTTTTTTAGGATAAGTTGGACCTGTTGTTTTTTGATAAACTGCGGCGGTTGCGGTTATTATAAATGCAAGTACCCAAAAAAGTATTGTTTTTATTGTGTTGTTCATAAGTTTAAAAATTATTACGTTGTAAAAATAGTATTCTTAACACATGGCAGTAAAGAATGTTGAGCATTTTAAAACATAAATATTATAACTTAACACACCGCTTTCGAATTATATATCTCCATTTAAGATATTTAGTTCAATTAATATACTGTATTATGTAACGTAATTTATGGTTTGGGGTATTTTTCATTAATTTCTCTTGGAATAAAATATCCTTTAATACAATTCGGATTTCTTATTGCTATCTGAATATGGTTTTTCTCTTTAAATCCTGCATTTGGATACAAATCACCACCTTCAAAAAACACACCTCTAACAGTATCAAATTCTTGTCTATCAATATCTCTGTTAATTTGATGAATTGTTTCAATAACCGAACAATCCAATTTTCTTATAAGTAAATCTCCTTGTTTTTCTATTGGTCTGTTTTCAGGTATATTTAGTTTATAAGTTTGGTTTGTTTTTATAAGAAAATCATATCCTGTTTTCAATAATTTCAGATATTCAGTATCTAACAGATCCATACAAAAGCCTAAATCAATTACTGCTCCTATTACCGATGGTTTTGTAATTTTAGAATCCTCTTTTATTGGATTATTCATTAAATCGGTTGCATACTGTAATGCTCGTTGATAATTATTTTCCCAAAAATAAATACCATTTCCTAACCAATCGTAGTCATTTCGGCTTTGTGATAATAAAAATCCTTTTTCGCTAACAACCCTATCTCGAATTTTTTCATCGCACCCATGAAAGCCTAAGATTAATCCTGCCCGTTTTGAATACATATCATTATTTTGCAGGTATATAGTTTTTGCTTAATTTACCTTTTTGACTATATATACCACTTCTAATAAGAAAATCTTCACTCTCTTTTTTTGAAGAAAGCAGTTTGTTTGTATATTTTTTAAAGGCTTCTAAAAGTTCCTTATGCTCTTTATTGTTCATGATTTTGCATATGTTATTATAATGCACAAAGTTACAAAATATATTATTTATTTATAAAATAATTCAGATTAAGTTTAAAATATCTATTTAATACTAAATATATTGAATAGCAAACCAATAGGCAAAGTATAATTAACGATATATAATAAGCATTATTTCCTATTATATCCTGAAAAGATGTGTTTATGCTTTCGTATTTTTTTGCAAGATAAAAGCTAAACGAGTTATTCACAAAGTGTATAAATATTCCGGGCCAAACCGATTGTGTTTTCCAGTAAACCCAGCCTATTGCTGCCCCAATAGTAAAGGCCGCAATAAACTGCCAAGGGTTTAAATGTACAATGCCGAATATTGTTGCCGATAAAATTATGGCTTTTGCGGGCGAATACTTTTGCAGGAATTTTTTAAGAATTACCCCTCTAAAAATCAGCTCCTCAAATATTGGGGCAGCAATTGCAATGGTTAAAAAACCGGGCAAGTTCAGTTGTATCATCTGTTCAAATAACTGTTTTATTTTTTCAGACATTGGTATTAGGTTAACAACGCTTTCCATTACAATTGATATGGCAATCACAAATGGTATTAACAGTATATAAACAATAATATTTACAGTTTTGGTATCAAATTGTAAAACCCCCCACCATTTTTTAACAATAATTAATACAACCCATAACGATATTGTGTAACTAATAAAAATTGACCAATTGCTTATCCATGGTATAAAACAAGCTGTAGATTGAACCAAAGCAGCCATTAATATTGAAACAACACCTATTAAGCCAACCACAATAAGGGCATGATAAAAACCATACGGTTGGTTGTTTTTATTTAAAAATATTT
>CAYQPP010000125.1:0-7284 GCA_964419235.1 uncultured Bacteroidales bacterium | reverse complement strand
GTCTAAAGTCTAAAGTCTAACATCTCATAGTCTAAAGTCTAACATCTCATAGTCTAAAGTCTAAAGTCTAACATCTAACACCCACATCCTATCGTCTAATAATATACACCTTATAATCGCCCAAATATTTAAAGCCGGCTTTTTTATATAAGTTTAGGGCAATGTTGTTTTTATCATGAACCTCAAGTTTTATCTGCATGTTTTTTTCTTCGGCAAAATTTAATGAGGCCTTCAATAGCATATGCGACAGTTTTTTTCCTTGATATTTTGGTTTAATACCAAAGTGGTGTAAATAGAGTCGCCTTCCGTCGTTTGTAATCCACGATGTGCCAACTATTTTTTTAGTATTTGTTTGTTCAAGTACAAAAAACACACCTCCGTGGTTAAGTGTAGTATTAATAGAGCTTAACGAATCGTTACGTACGGGGTTGGTTAAATCTGTCTCTAACCACAATTCCGACACTTCGGCATAGTCTTTATCTTTAAATTCCCTTACAATAAAATCTGTTGTCATTTGTAATATTGTTATTTATTCAACTTAACTTACTTACCATATCCTGCTCTGCAACCTTGCTACCCCTCTTTTATCACATAAAGCTGATTACTCTCGAACTTTACCACTTTAATTTTATCGCCTTTGTCGATATAGCCGTATTGTGCTTTTGCATCGTGAGGTTCTTCGTCAATAATTACAGTACCTGACGGACGTAAAACAGTTTCGGCAATACCCAGTTTCCCGACTAATGTTTTTAAGCTCAAATTGGCGCTCGAAAAGCCTTTGGTAGTTGGTTGTTCAGTATTTAACGATATTCTGCTTCCAAAAAAACTTGATGCGAATACCCGTTTGCTTAATATTAATGAACCAATAAGCGAAACAAACAACGATCCCATAACGAGTAGCAGCGATTTAAAAAACAGGTTGGCGAATAGTCCCACTCCATCAATTTCAAAATTCCAAGAGTCAATCATTGCAAGGCTTAACCCTATAATTGTTAATATTACTCCGGCTATTCCGGCCACCCCAAAACCGGGTATAGCAAATATTTCAACGCCAATTAGTATTAGTCCGATAATAAAAACGGCAATCTCCCAGTTTGCGGCAATTCCTTCTAAATATAGCGGTGCAAAATAAAGTATAGCTGCCAAAACGGCTGCTGCCAACGGAAAACCTACTCCGGGTGTTTGAAGCTCAAAGTATATACCGCCAAAAATCGCCATAATTAAAAGGCTGTGAAAAATGGGGTTAACCAGTAAGCCCATAATTTTCTCCAACGTTGTGGGTTTGTACTCTTTAATTATTACGGGGTTTAGCGCAGCATCTTCAATCAACTCTTTAATACTGTCAACAATACCGTCGCAAAAGCCGTATTTAGTAGCTTCGTTTGCTGTAAATGTTATTACTTTGCCGGTGTCGCTAATGCCCTCTACATAAATATCGGCATCAACCATGGCCTCGGCAATGGCGGGGTCGCGTTTCCACCTGTAAGTTGTGTCGGAGCCAACAATAATGGTATCTTTTCCTTGGGCTTCGGCAGTAGCCCGCATTGTGCTGCGCATATAACTTTGGTATTTATCGGGCATTTGTTGGCCAGATTGGTTTACCACGGTTGCAGCGCCTATATTTGCCCCGGGGCGCATATAAATCTTATCGCATGCCACCGAAATTAATGCTCCGGCCGATGCAGCATTGTTGTCAATAAACACATAAACAGGAATAGTACTGTTTAGTAGCTTTGTTCTTATGGAATCGGCCGAAACCACCATGCCGCCGTAGGTATTCATATGTATAAGAATAATGTCGGCATCAATATCTTTTGCCATATCAAAAGCTTTTTGGGTTTTTCGCCAAATAGCAGGGGCAATCTCCTCTTTTATATCAAATTTCAGAATTACCGTTGTGTCTGTATTTTGAGTATGGCCTTTTGTTACCAACAACCCTATCAACATTGTTAAGATAAGTAGTTTTTTTATCATAATTATAGTTTTTTCTACATTGA
Source organism: uncultured Bacteroidales bacterium (assembly GCA_964419235.1). Classification (GTDB taxonomy): domain Bacteria; phylum Bacteroidota; class Bacteroidia; order Bacteroidales; family SZUA-534; genus GH45. The sequence continues at coordinate 5,287 of CAYQPP010000125.1, read as the reverse complement.
ATTATATTTAAACTTTATTGTTTTTTCAGTTCAGGCATTTCGTTTATTGCCATAGTTGCCCCCACAGTTGCAATAATAGCAGTTATTCCCGAAAACAGAACCCCCACAAAAGGGATAAATAGTGAAATTGAGAACATAGTTCCGTTGGCAATTGCCATACCCTTGTTTTTACGAACAAACAAAACCCTCTCTTTTATATTCATACGGCGTCGTTCCAAAGCATAGTCCATATATGAGAATCCGTAAAAATACGATGAAATGATAAATAAAAAAATGGTGGCGGGCAAACCTGTAATAATATTTAAACCGGGTATTAAAGTGGCGAGCAGTACAAAAATTGTAATACCCAATTCAAAAACCATATTGCGCAAAGCGAGCATAATGCCGCGCCAAATATCGCTTGCAAAGTTTTTCCATAAAAATGGGTAATCGACATTGTTAATTATTCTGTCGGTTTGCTCCGACACCCACGATAAAAGCGGAGAGAGGATGATTAATATTATATATCCGCTTAAGTAGGCAAAAACAAAAAAGAAAATCAGGTTAATCAATACGTTTACAACCCATGATAAAACCCCCGAAACATTGTTGTTGTCAATCAAGCCTTCAATATATTTATTAATAGGGGCGGTCAATAAATCAAGCAAGGAGTGTCCGCCTATAAATAGAAGAATGGTAAGAATAAGCGGAATAAATAGAGTCCACCATAACTTATTATTAAAAATAAAAGGTATAGCTTTAAAAAAACTGCCAAAACCTGTTGAAAATCCTTTATGTGCTTTCACAATAATATAATGCTGTTATTTATATTCGTGATTTTATTTTACCTTGAAAAAAATAAACAATTTTTCTGAACCATCCTGTTTTTTTGTTGTCGATTAACGATGGCAAACTTCCATTATGGCTGCCTTGAACGGCTATATATGGATGCGACCAATAGATATTGATTTTTTGCAATTCCGATAAGTCATTATGAAACCAGTCGATAGGGAGGCTACATCTATTTTCATTAATTTGAAGGAGCATGTTTTTAGCACATTCCGAATCAATTAAATATGCACCTGCGCACCTGCCCCTCTCTTTTTTATATAGTGTTTGCCCTTCAACAACTTCACTCTTTTTTATATAATCATGGTTAGAGTTTTCAAGAGAGATAAAGTAGTTTGTAAGCCGTTTCTCTTTTATTTCATTAATAATATGTTCAATTACTTCGTTAAAGTTGTGTTGCAAAATAATGTCGTCTTCAAGAATTAAAGCTTGATTAAGGTTTTTTTCAATCACTCTTTTGTAGGCTAAAATATGCTTTAATGCACATGATGTTTGAGCTGACACCTTATGCATTTCGTCTTTAAAATAGGTGTCTAAAATAGTTTCGGTAATCGACTTTTTGTTTCCGTCAAGAATAAACTCGGACGAAAGGTTAAATTTTTGAAGCTGCGTTTTTATATGCTTTTCTCTTTTGTGCGCCCCTTTAACGTGGATAATAAATGTATTAAGCATTGTTTATGTTTTAGATATTTTATTAATGACAAAAGTACATAAATTTAAAGATGTAACATCACCCTTTGGATAGTCAATAAAAAAAACAGCATGGTAAGTAATATTGTCTTGCGCAGCAATACCTCACTCCGAGCGGTAAACATACACTACCACTAACACAACTATATAAAATTATAACCACTTATAAAGCGGTGTTACTAAAAAAAATCTTTTTTAACAGGTATCAGTAAATAATTTTTAATTTTGTGCTTAATTTAAAATATAAAAGTAATTATGATATTAGAAGATTTAACAGCAGTTTCGCCTATTGATGGCAGGTATCGTTCAAAAATTGAGGAGCTGGATATCTATTTCTCGGAGTTTGGGTTGATTAAATATAGGGTGCTGGTTGAAATAGAATATTTTATTGCACTTTGCAATATCCCTTTAAATACGCTTAAAGGCATAAACAGCGATGTTTTTACTCAATTAAGAGAAATTTATGAAAATTTTAGCCTTGACGATGCAAAGCGCATTAAGGAGATTGAAGGTGTTACAAACCATGATGTAAAAGCTGTTGAGTATTTTATAAAAGAGAAATTTGACAGCCTTGGCTTGGCCGGTTATAAAGAGTTTATCCATTTTGGGTTAACCTCGCAAGACATTAACAACACAGCCGTTCCGTATTCATTGCGCGATGCAATTCAAAATGTGTATTACCCGTTATTAGAGGAGGTAATTGAAATGCTGACGGGCTTGGCCGACCAGTGGCGCGACGTTTCGCTATTGGCGCGAACTCATGGGCAGCCTGCATCGCCTACGCGTTTGGGAAAGGAGATAATGGTTTTTGTTGAAAGGCTCGACAAGCAGTTAAACCTGCTGAAGGCAATACCGTGCTCGGCAAAATTTGGAGGAGCCACAGGTAATTTTAACGCACATCAGGTTGCATTTCCCAATGTTGATTGGGTTGAGTTTGCAAATAACTTTGTTGGCAAAACACTCAATTTAGAGCGTTTGCAAACAACAACGCAAATATCGCATTACGACGATATGGCTGCCATATTTGACAACCTTCGTCGCATAAACACTATTATTATTGATTTAGACCGCGATATGTGGACTTATATCTCAATGAATTATTTTAAACAAAAAATAAAAAAAGGCGAAGTCGGCTCATCGGCAATGCCGCATAAGGTAAACCCTATCGACTTTGAAAACTCCGAAGGAAACCTTGGCGTAGCCAATGCCATTTACGACCACCTATCGAACAAATTGCCCGTTTCGCGTTTGCAGCGCGATTTAACCGACTCGACAGTATTGCGCAATATCGGTGTTCCGATGGCACACAGCATAATAGCCTTAAAATCAATAAAAAAGGGGCTGGGTAAATTGCTGCTTAACGAAGATAAAATTAAGGCCGACCTTAACGCCAACTGGGCTGTGGTTGCCGAGGCCATACAGACAATATTGCGCCGCGAGAATTATCCAAACCCATACGAAGCATTAAAAGAGCTTACGCGAACAAATACTCATATTAACAAAGAGTTAATGCATGAGTTTATAAAAACCCTTGATGTTTCAGATGACATTAAGAATGAACTTATGAAAATAACACCATTTAATTATACAGGTATTTACTAAAAAAATAAAATCTTGAAAGGACTATTTCGAATCTTAAAGTATGTTTTCCCAGCTTATACCAAAAACTCTATTGCCTTTATTGGTTTTAATTTATTGTCGGTAGTATTCAGCCTGTTTTCAATTTTAATGATTATCCCGTTTCTGGATGTATTGTTTGAGAAACAGGAGATGGTAATGGCACAACCGGTTTTTGAATTGTCAAAAGAGGGCATAACATCCTATTTTAATTATTATTTAAGCAAGGTAATTATTGAATTTGGTGCGGCAAAAGGATTGCTTTTTGTGATGTCTTTTGTTGTAACAACCAGTTTTTTTAAATCAATGTTTTTCTATTTTGCCAAATTTGTGATGGTTCCGGTAAGTGCCGGCGTTGTTCGCGATATAAGAAACAACATGTATTCAAAAATAATAGAATTGCCTTTATCGTACTACTCCAACGAGCGCAAAGGCGATATAATATCACGCATGACGAGCGATGTCAGCGAAATCGAGCTGTCTGTTGTCAGGTCGGTTGAGGCATTGCTAAAAGAGCCTATTACAATAATTGTTTACCTGACAGGCTTAATAATATTGAGCCCAAAGCTATCTCTATTTGTTTTTTTGATGTTTCCCGTATCAGGGCTTATTATCGGGAAAATAGGCAGCACCTTGCGCAAAAGCTCCAATTTGGCACAATCTAAATTAGGTGAGCTTATTACTCGAATTGAGGAGACACTGAGCGGGTTGAGGATAATTAAAGCCTTTAATGCCCAAAAAAAATCAAATAGCAGTTTCAGCTCGATAAATGGTAATTATACAAATATTATGATACGCATGTGGCGTCGCCGCGATTTGGCAGTACCGGTAAGCGAATTTCTCGGGATACTAACAGTGGTGTTAGTGCTTTGGTATGGTGGCAACATGGTGCTAAATGGTTCTAACGAGTTGTCGTCGCAAATACTTATTACATATTTGTTGCTATTTTCACAAATAATAAACCCCGCCAAAGCTTTTACCAACGCCTTTTACAATATACAAAAAGGCATGGCGGCATCCGATAGGATTAACAAGGTGCTCGATGCGGAGATAACTATCCAAGACAGTCCCAATGCCATAGAGATTACCGAATTTACATCACAAATAAGTTATAACAATATACTGTTTAAATATAAAGACGATTTTGTTATAAACGGCATTAACCTAACAATCAAAAAAGGGCAAACCGTGGCGCTTGTTGGGCAATCGGGCTCCGGAAAAACCACAATGGTTGATTTGTTGCCCCGCTTTTACGATGTTACAAAAGGCTCAATTACAATTGATGGTACCGATATTAGGGATTTGAGAATTGCCAAACTGCGCCAATTAATGGGAATTGTAAACCAAGAGAGCATATTATTTAACGACACCATTTATAATAATATAGCGTTTGGCGTAGAAAACACCACAATGGAACAGGTTGTTGAGGCAGCAAAAATAGCAAATGCACACAATTTTATTTTAGAAACGCCCAACGGCTACCAAACCAATATTGGTGATAGGGGAGGGAACCTTTCGGGAGGCCAGAGGCAAAGGCTCAGTATTGCACGTGCCGTATTGGCAAACCCGTTTATCATGATTTTTGACGAGGCTACATCGGCATTAGACACCGAATCGGAGAAACTGGTACAGGAGTCGTTAAACAGGTTGATGAAAAATCGCACCTCGATAGTAATTGCCCACAGGCTCTCAACGGTAATACATGCCGATATTATTTGCGTATTGCACGAGGGCAAAATTGTTGAACAAGGCAACCACGCCGAGTTGATTAAATTAAACGGCTACTATAAAAAACTGCATGCAGCACAAATGTTCGCATAAAAGATGTAAGATGTTAGATTTTAGACACAAGACTATTAGACATAAGACATAAGACTATGAGATGTTAGACTTTAGACGCAAGATATTAGGCTATGAGATTTTAGATGTTAGGCAATAAAATAATTGAACAATAAGATTAGAAGGTGCAATACTATTATATTTGGTTCTACTGTTATTTTAATGAGTTTGTAAATTTCCCTCTTTTTTTAGTGGAAAAAACGCATTCAATTTATAAGCAACCTATTACAATATAAATACCAATAAATCAAATTGTTAAATATTACTTAAAAATGTAAAATAAAAGTTAGAAAAAGTGATGTTAAATGTTTAT
>CAYQPP010000124.1:0-10165 GCA_964419235.1 uncultured Bacteroidales bacterium | reverse complement strand
GAACGTTTATATCCTCTCCATTCAATGAAAGAACAGGTTCATCTATTTTACTCAAAATCTCTTTAACTAATATGGTTTTACCTACTCTTCTTGCACCAAAAATAATTACAACTTTATTTGGTTGTAATTTTTTTAATATGCTTTCTGTCAACTCCCTGTCTAAATAATCCACAATTACGTCATTTGTTTGACGCAAGTTATACTATTTCAGTCAAAATACAAAATAGAGCACTGTCTTTTTTTATTAAACCTTAATTTCGCAACTGTCAAAGTTGTAGAGCGAGGCAGGCTTTCTGCAGCTTGATGCGAAACATAGTATTGTATATAAAATTGATGCCTCATCGGTAGTGAAGTTATTCATTTTACAAACTACCTACGCTTTTGCCCTCGGGTTTTTGGTTTTTTGTATTTCTTTTTCATCTGCTGCGCACGTGTTACCTTTATGCGGGTTTTTTTGTTTTTTTCGAGTTTTTCATGAAACGCAGGGCCTGCTTCCTCTTTTTTTTGTGCTTTAACATTTATCTCCTTTTCATGAATTTTTGGCATTTCGTCGGGGGTAAGCCTTTCCGATATTTCCAGTTCGTCGGGTAGAGCTGCAACCTCAATATTTTGTTTCATCATTGCCTCAATATTTGCCAAGTTGCCGGCATCTTTATCAGTAATAAAAGCAATTGAGTTACCTTTTTTATCGGCTCGTCCTGTACGCCCAATTCTGTGGATATAGTTTTCGGGAACAACCGGTATATCAAAATTTATTACATGGGTAACCTCCGAAATATCAACCCCGCGCGCAACAATATCGGTAGCAATAAGTATTTTGTACTCGCCCGCATGAAATTTGTTTACCGTGTTAAACCTGTTGTTTTGCGCCTTGTTTGAGTGTATAACCCCTATCTCATCAGGAAAAATATCCGAAACCTCATCAAATAATTGGTCGGCAAGCTTTTTGGTGGCAGTAAAAATAAGTACTTTGTTAAAGCCGTCTTCGGTTAACAAAAGCTTTAACAAATTAATTTTTGTGTAGTAATTCGGTATTTTATAACAGGTTTGTACAATGTCTTTAAGGGGTGTGCCCGACGGTGCTGCCTCAACTTTTACGGGCGTGTAAAAATAGTCGTTTATAAAATCCTCAACATCTTTTGTCAAAGTTGCCGAAAACATAAGGTTTTGCCTTTTGGATGGTAAAATATCGAGTATGTTCACTATCTGGCGGCGGAACCCGAGGTTTAGCATCTCGTCAATTTCATCAATAATTAATTTTTTTATCGACTTTAGTTTTATTACGCCAAGCACCATAATGTCGAACAATCGTCCGGGTGTGGCTATTAACACATCGCATCCGGCGTAAACCGTTTTTGTTTGTGTTTTAATATTTGCCCCGCCGTAAATGCCTACGGTAACAACATTCATATATGCTGTTAGTTTTTCAACCTCTTTAACTACCTGCATAACTAATTCGCGCGTTGGCACGATAATTAGTATTTGCGGCGATTTGTCTTTTTGGTATTTCCATTGCCGCAGGCAAGGTAGCAAATAGGCTAATGTTTTTCCGGTGCCGGTTTGGGCAATCCCAACCATATCCTTGCCCGACATTACTACCGAAATGGCTCTTTGCTGTATAACCGTAGGAACAGAAATCTGCTGATCGCTAAGCGCATTAAGCAGGGGTGTTGTTAAATTAAAGTCGTTAAAAGTCAAAATATTGAGTTTTAGTTTGCGCAAAGATACAGATATTCATGAATTTGAGAAAAACGGATATTAATATAAAACGTGCGAAACCCGTAATTTTTAAATATTCGATGAAATAACCTGCATTAAGTTTTTGTTGGGCTTGCCAGCCTGAATGATTTATTCGTATATTTATGGCTATTATAAAACACAATAATTAGTTAAATCTATAAACAGATGAAAAAGAATAAAATAGCAGAATTTATACCTGATGTGCGTCTTTTTAATTCATTAAATAAATACGAAATAGAGTTGCTGTCGGATAAGTTTGAAGAGAAGACTTTTGCAAACGAAACATGCCTTTTTAAAGAGGGGGCAGCGCGTGAATTTATTTTTATTATTTACGACGGCGAAGTAGAATTGTTTAAACGCACCCCATTCGGCGAAGAGAAACGCCTCTCGTTTTTCCGAAAATACGATTTTATGGGCGAAGGTTCGCTTATGGATAACTCGCCACACTCAACAACAGCTCGGGCAATGACTGATGTTACCGTTCTGATGTTGAGAAAAGATACTCTTTTAAATATTTTTGAAAGCGAAAAAGACCTTGCCTCAAAAGTTTATAAGTATTTGGCAAAACTTGTTGCCAGTCGTATGAATCAGGCAACCACACATTTAATAAACGCAGGAGCGCAATATGTTTCGGGGCGGGTTCGCTCTGAACACGACCTGCTTGGCGACCGCGATGTGCCGGCCGAGGTATATTATGGCGTTCAGACATTGCGCGCAATGGAAAATTTTAACATTAGTGGAGTAACACTACGTTTTTATCCCGTTTTTGTACAAGGGCTTGCAATGGTAAAAATGGCAGCGGCAAAAGCAAATAACGAATTGGGTTTGCTCGACGATAAGCTTACCAATGCAATTGTTACCGCCTGCGACGATATTATCAAAGGCAAATTCCATAAAAACTTTTCGGTTGACATGATTCAAGGCGGTGCCGGAACATCAACCAACATGGCGGCAAATGAAATTATTGCCAACAGGGCACTTGAAATTCTTGGGCACAAAAAGGGCGAATATGAATTTTGCCACCCCAACAACCATGTAAACCTGAGCCAGTCAACCAATGATGCATATCCAACGGCTGTAAAAATAGCGTTGATGCTTAACAACAAGCGCTTTATTGATGTGCTTAACGAGTTGGTGGAATCGTTTCATATTAAGGCGCGCGATTTTCGCGATGTGATAAAAATGGGACGCACACAGTTGCAAGATGCCGTGCCAATGACTTTGGGGCAAGAATTTGAAGCCTATTCGGCAACCCTTTCGGAAGAAGTTGAGCGGTTAGAGCAAAACGCACGGCTTTTTCTTGAGGTTAATATGGGCGCTACCGCCATTGGTACCGGAATTAATTCGGAACCCGGGTATAGTGAAAAATGTATTCACCACCTGCGCGAAATAACCGGAATGGATATTAAACTGGCGGGAAACCTGATTGAGGCCACCCAAGACACAGGGGCTTTTGTAATGTATTCGTCGGCAATTAAAAGGCTGGCCGTTAAGCTTTCAAAAATTTGCAACGACCTCCGCTTGCTTTCATCGGGGCCACGCACAGGGTTAAACGAGATAAACCTTCCGCCAATGCAACCCGGTTCAAGTATTATGCCCGGCAAGGTTAACCCCGTTATTCCCGAAGTGGTAAACCAAATTGCTTTTAAAGTTATTGGCAACGACCTTACCGTTACGCTGGCATCGGAGGCAGGACAACTTGAGCTTAATGTTATGGAACCGGTAATTGTACAGAGTATTTTCGAAAGTGTTGAGATGCTCAAAAACGGGATGGAGGTTCTTAAATTCCGCTGTATTGACGGAATTACAGCTAATGAAGAGCATTGCCAAAAAATGGTACACCACAGCATTGGAATTGTTACAGCACTAAATCCTGTTTTGGGTTACGAAATTTCGAGCAAACTGGCAAAAGAAGCCTTAAAAACAGGGCGTAGCGTATATGATTTGGTTTTAGAACAAAAACTTTTATCAGAAGAGGAGTTAAAAAATGTATTGGCGCCTGAAAATATGATTAAGCCCAGAAAAATGCATTAATAATATATTATACAGCACATATTTGCCGTAATCAAAAACAGATTACGGCATTTTTTGTTAATATCTGTATAATTTCAACATTAAAATTTATCTGCAATACTTTTTAACAAGAATAACATAAAACAGATGAAAGCATTGAAAACAGAAGGATTTTGTGAATTATTACAAAGTTTAAAGCTTTAAAAAGCAGAAATAATTGTAATTAACGAGGGTGAATAAAAACATACTCGCCCGATACAAACATAACAACAATATGCATATAAAAAAACTCATGTTACGCAGAATATTTTTTTTAATAACCTCAACACATATTTTTGTTTCAAATTTAAACCTAAAATTAAGACAATTATGAAGAGAAAAAGTTTACTTCTGGGGCTTGCTGCCTTACTACCTTTTATTACTAAAGCAAGTGAGGCCGATTTGGCTATACCTGCCGGTATAAAAGAAAACTCAATTTTATATTGGGGTTTTATTATTACACTTGCAGGGTTTGCATTTGGACTGCTGCAATTTATGAAGGTAAAAAAATTAAGGGCACATAAATCAATGCTCGACGTTGCTGCCGTTATTTATGAAACAGGAAAAACGTACCTTATTCAACAAGGAAAATTCCTTGCTATCCTATTTGTTTTTATTGGCTCGGCCGTGGCGTTTTACTTTGGCTATTTGTCAGAAGCCGGTTTTGGGGCAAAAGGTGTTGCCATAATTTTAGGATGGACCGTATTAGGTATTTTAGGTTCGTATAGCGTTGCTTGGTTTGGTATTAGAATGAATACCCTTGCCAATTCACGAATGGCTTTTGCATCGCTTGAAAAAAAGCCTATAAAATTATTGAACATACCATTAAATGCAGGTATGAGCATTGGCGTAGTTCTAATTTCGTTAGAGCTGATAATGATGTTGATTATTCTGCTTTTTGTGCCGGGCAAATATGCCGGGGCAAGTTTTATCGGTTTTGCCATTGGCGAATCGCTTGGGGCATCGGTACTTAGGATTGCCGGCGGTATTTTTACCAAAATTGCCGACATTGGTTCCGACCTAATGAAAGTTATATTTAAAATTGGCGAAGACGACCCCCGAAACCCGGGAACAATTGCCGATTGCGTTGGCGATAATGCCGGCGATAGCGTTGGACCTACTGCCGACGGTTTTGAAACATACGGGGTAACAGGCGTTGCTCTTATTTCGTTTATTCTGTTGGCCGTAACAGGTGTTGAGTTTCAGGTTCAAATGCTGACATGGATTTTTATAATGCGCATTTTAATGATTATTACCTCGGTGGTATCGTTTTGGATTAACGGCGCAATAACAAAAGCAAAATATAACGATTCGGTTGATTTAGACTTTGAAAAACCGCTAAGCTCTTTGGTATGGATTACATCAATACTTTCGATAATAGTTACCTTTTTGGCAAGCTATTTCACAATTCATGATTTGCCTAACAACCTTTGGATTACCCTGTCGGTAATTATTAGTGCAGGTACACTCGGGGCCGCCATTATTCCCGAATTTACTAAAATATTTACAAGCCCTAAATCAAAACATGTAAAAGAAGTTGTTGAGGCATCAAAACAGGGCGGTGCATCGTTAAATATTTTATCAGGACTTGTGGCAGGTAACTTTAGCGCATTTTGGAAAGGCATGGTATTTTTTGTGCTAATGTTTATTGCATATTATGCAAGTACATACGGTTTAGACGACTTTATGATATACCCATCAATTTTTGCTTTTGGCTTGGTTGCCTTTGGTATGTTAGGAATGGGACCCGTTACCATAGCAGTTGACAGTTATGGTCCGGTAACCGATAATGCACAATCGATTTATGAGCTTTCGCTAATTGAAGAAGACCGTGATAAAATTGTTCCCGAAATTGAAAAAGAGTTTGGTTTTACTCCCGATTTTGAAAAATCGAAATACTATTTAGAGGCAAACGATGGCGCCGGAAACACTTTCAAGGCAACAGCAAAACCTGTTTTAATTGGTACTGCAGTTGTGGGTGCAACAACTATGATTTTTTCGCTTATATTGGTGATAAAACATACGCTTGGCATTGATCCCGCCGAAGTACTAAATTTATTGAACCCATATACAATTTTTGGATTTTTATTGGGTGGTGCTGTTATTTACTGGTTTACAGGTGCTTCAATACAGGCAGTTACAACAGGTGCCAGCCGTGCCGTTGAATACATAAAAAATAATATTAACCTTGACCCCAACGCACCGCGAAAAGCCGATGTTGAAAAATCGAGGGAGGTGGTACAAATTTGTACTGTATATGCACAAAAAGGTATGTGGAATATCTTTATTGCAATATTCTCTTTTGCTTTGGCTTTTGCATTTATTTCAGCACCGCAAGAGAGTGGTGGCGTTATAAACAATGCCCCCGTTTCGTTATTTGTCAGTTATTTGTTGTCGATAGCATTTTTTGGGCTATATCAAGCAATATTTATGGCAAATGCCGGTGGCTCTTGGGACAACGCAAAAAAAGTTATTGAGGTTGACATGCAAGAGAAAGGTACTCCCCTGCACGATGCATCAATAGTTGGCGATACTGTTGGCGACCCATATAAAGACACATCATCGGTTGCCTTAAACCCTGTAATTAAGTTTACAACACTGTTTGGGCTACTGGCTATGGAAATTGCAATTTCGCACCAGTTTAGGGCTGTTGCCCCTTATGTGGGAATAGCATTTTTAATTGTTGCTCTGTATTTTGTTTATAGAAGTTTCTATAAAATGAGGATAAACAGCAAATAATACCAATTTCCGATTTACGGAATTGAGATAATTATAGAACACTCCAAATTCTCAATAAGTTTGCATAGCAAATTTATTGAGAATTTGTGTATATGAATGAATTATACCACAATATACAATGCTTTAGCTTGGTGTTATTATTTTCTACAAACTCTACAACCTTACCCACAAAGAAGTCAAAATAATCGACTCGGAGTTTAGTTTAAGCCGAGAGGAGTACGATAATTATGAGATGTAATTTAAAAATTATGTAATATTTTTTGTAATACAAAAAATGCTATTTATGCTTGTTCAAAGCCGCAACAATTTGTAACCTTTTTAGCATAAATAAGTTACAAATATTTTTAAAATAGTTACAAATTATTATCTTTGCAGTATAATGAGTACCAATGAAAAAATAGAACGTAAAATAAAAAAGCTTAAAGCAGGCAGTATTTTATTTAGTGAAGATTTTAGAAGCTTGGGTAGTGCCGGAGCTATTAAGGTGGCATTGCACAGGTTGCGTAAAAAAGGAATCATACAACAAATTGCCAAAGGTATTTATGCAAAAACAAAATACAGCAAATTGCTTAAACAAAATGTTTTGCCCACCACAGAAGAAGTGGCAAAAGCCATTGCAAAGCGAGACAAAGCGCGCATAATACCTACGGGCGCTTATGCTCAAAACATTTTGGGATTATCAACACAAGTGCCTCTAAAATTGGTGTATTATACTGACGGTTCGCCCAGAACTATAAAAATTGGTAATCGTACCATTGTATTTAAAAAAACCACACCAAAAAATTTAGCCTTAAAAGGAAAAATTAGTAAACTGGTAGTACAAGCCCTTAAAGATATAGGCAAAGACAAAGCTACACATCAAGAATTGGAAAAAATACATAAATTATTAAAACAAGAAGACAAATCGGATTTAAAATACGACATTAGCATTGCACCACAATGGATTGCAGAACTAATGGCAAAAGCACTATAAATGGGAGCATTTAATTTTTATTCACTCAGTAAAGAAGATAAGCTGGAAGCAATAGAACAGGTTGCAGAAAAGCACGATTTACAATTATTTGCTGTAGAAAAAGATTGGTGGGTAACGCAAACCTTGGCTATTATTTTTGAAATGGATGTGGCAAAACATCTACTATTTAAGGGAGGTACTTCGTTGAGCAAAGCATGGCATCTTATAAATAGGTTTTCAGAAGATATTGATTTGGCATTAAGCCGTGAATACTTAGGCTTTGATGGTGGTTTAATCAGTAAATCACAAGTAAAAAAATTAAGACAAAAATCGTTTGAGTTTGTAACTACTGCATTTTACAATTCTTTACAAAAAGCGTTTAAAGACAAAGGATACACAGATGTAAGTTTTGATTTTGAGAATTTAGGCGATGGCGACCAAGACCCTGTATCAATTTTAATCTATTATCCTACTATTACTCAATATTCAAAATATATTTTGCCTAGAGTAAAAGTAGAGCTGGGCAGTCGCTCATTAAAAGATCCCTTTTCTAATTGCAACTTACAATCGTTTGTAGGAGAGCAATATCAAAGCCTTCCGTTTGCAGATACCTCAATTACAATACCTTGCGTAAATCCCGAACGTACCTTTTTAGAAAAACTGTTTTTACTGCACGAAGAGTTTCAAAAACCACAAGAGAAGATTAGAGTAAGTAGATTGAGCAGGCATTTATACGATATTGTTAAAATATACCAAAGTGGCACAGGAAAAAAGCTTACGATGTAAAGCTAATTGAATCTATAATTAAACACAGAGAACGGTTTAACGGCATGAGAGGGGTAGATTATAACACCTTGTATCCACCAAATCTAAATCCAATACCACCAGAAAAATTTTTAAAAATTTGGGAAGCCGATTATAAAACTATGCAAACCCATATGATTCCGGAGGAAAGCCCAAGCTTTGCTAAGCTTTTACAAATAGTTAAACAAGCGGCCAAAGAATATAATACATTGAATATTAAATAAATGAGCAACAATTTTTAACCAACAGCCAAGAAAACGCAATGCTAAAAAAACGTTTAGAAAAGTTAATTTCAGCAAGTCAAGAAAAACACTTTACTCAGTTTTATTAAATCTATGAGTTTTGCCTGTAACAATGCCAAAATGGACAATGAGGTAAAAAAAGATAATTGAAAAAGGCCGGTTTTATTCCGGTCTTTTTTTATTGCATCAAGTTTGGGGTGGCTTCAACCAATTTATACACCTTATCGCCCCTGCGGATTAACTGTTTTGTGGGTATCGACATTTTTTCTCCCTTTACGGCACTGTTTACGCTTTTTAAATCAACGCGCATTTCGCTAATGGTTATTTCAATAACGCCGGTTGTTTCGCCTATTACCAAAATATCGTTGCCTACTTCAATTTTACCCGCCGCAACGGTTATTTCGGCAACACTTAGTTTATTGAAAAAGTTTGTGCATTTACCAAGGTATTGCTTTCGTTTGGTAGCCCTTGAGCCGTATTTTTCGCTCCATTCGCCCAATTTGCGACCAAGGTAATAGCCGTCCCAAAAACCGCGGTTAAAAACGGTTTTTAGCTTTTGCTCCCATTGTTTTACCTTTTCCATGGTAAACGAGTCATCAAAAAGAGCATCAAGGGCACTTTTATAAGTTGACACAACCATTTTTACATATTCGGGGCCGCGCGCCCTACCCTCGATTTTTAAAACGGTAATGCCCGCCAAAACCATACGGTCTAAAAATGGCAGCGTGCATAAATCTTTTGGCGACATTATATATTCGTTGTCAATTTCAAGCTTATAACCCGACTCTTTTTCGGTTACCTCGTACCCTTTTCGGCATGTTTGCATACACGCCCCGCGGTTTGCCGACGAGTTTTTTTCGTGCAGGCTTAAATAGCATTTGCCCGAAACCGCCATGCAAAGCGCGCCATGCGCAAATGTTTCAATTCGCAACAATTCGCCTTTAGGCCCGCATATATTCTGTTTGTCAATCTGTTCTGATATTGCCGCCACCTGATTCAGGTCAAGCTCGCGGGCGGTTACAATAACATCGCAAAAAGCGGCAAAGAATTTTACTGCTTCAATATTTGAGATATTTAATTGTGTTGATGCGTGAATTTCGGCACCTTTTGAAAAGGCATATTGCAGCACCGACAAATCGGATGCTATTATTGCCGTTACTTTATGTTCTACGGCGGCATCGATTACACGGTGCATCAACGGCATTTCGTTATCGTAAATAATGGTGTTGACGGTTAAATAGGTTTTTACGTTATGCTCGTTGCAAACGGCTACAATTTTTTTTAAATCGTGGGTTGTGAAGTTGTTTGACGACCGTGCGCGCATATTGAGTTGCTCAATGCCAAAATATACCGAATTTGCTCCCGCCTGAATTGCCGCCATTAACGATTCATACGAACCAACCGGTGCCATTATCTCAATATCGTTGCGTTTTATCTGTTTGCCGTATATGGTTTTCATCTATTTTTTAATGTTTTGTTAAGTACGAATATATGTATATATATTTTTAATGATAACTATTCGCAACAGTTATTATGTTGCAATATTCTTTACAATTGCCTCAACTCATTCAGGAATTAATTGCATGAGCATTATTACTTGCATCGGCAAATTTGGAAAAATAATATTTAATACTGA
>CAYQPP010000123.1:8932-10303 GCA_964419235.1 uncultured Bacteroidales bacterium | reverse complement strand
GTCTAATATCCTAACACTATTATTTAAGCAACGGATGGTAATCGCCAACCAAACCAATAGGCTGAGCTTTTCTGATATCATGTGCGGTTACAATAGAGTTCATTGCATCATCAAGCCCAAAACCTTTTCCGTTAAGTATGCCTTGATAAGTTTGTGTATGCAAATCGGTAAACCCGCCGCTAAACTCCAACTCATTACCTTCAATTAAAATTGAGCGGTATGTCCTTTGTCCTTTGTCCTTTATCTCTTGCGGCAAGTCGTTATAATCGACACTTAAAAACCACCTAACCCTTGCTCTTTTAAGCTGTAAAAAACCCGATGCTTTGTTATCGGTGCGTACATGAACAATGTTTTCTTGAACCTCGCCAAATATCCAGCTAAGCATATCAAAAAAATGGATGCCTATATTTGTAGCTACACCACCCGATTTTGACATATCGCCTTTCCACGAAAAGTGATACCACTTACCCCTGCTTGTCAAGTATGTTAAATCAACATCATATATCTTGTCTGGATCGCCCTCATCAATCTGTTTTTTAAGGGCAATAATTGACGGGTGCAAACGCAATTGCAAAACATTATATACTCTTTTGCCTGTCTCTTTCTCATAATCCTTAAGTGCCTCAACATTCCAAGGATTTAACACTAAAGGTTTTTCGCAAATAGCATCGGCACCTTGACGTAAAGCAAACCTAATATGTGAATCATGCAAATAATTTGGCGAGCAAATACTTACATATTCAACAGGCTGGTGCTCCCTGTTCAGCTTGTAAATATGCCTATCAAAACGTTCAAACTCGGTAAAAAAATCGGCATCAGGAAAATAACCGTCCATTATACCAACACTATCAAATGGGTCAAGTGCCGCCACCAAATTATTATTAGTCTCTTTTATAGCCTTTAAATGGCGTACTGCTATATATCCGGCAACTCCTATCAGGGCGAAATTTTCCATTCTTTTATAATTTACTTACCACAGAGGGCACATAGAACACAGAGTTATTTTTTATCATCCTCACATGTTAAATTTGCCTATCATTGGGTGTTTCATGTTTTTATAATCTTTTATTGCCTGCGAAATTATTAAAATGTGGTTAAGTTTCAAATTTTATAAATATTTTCGTTATCGAGTTTATACCGTTGTTTACTTTCGGGACAAACAGCCTCATTTTGTTTATTAAATTGCAGCCTGTGCCCATATTCGCTAACCCAGCCTATCTGCCTTGCAGGATTACCAACAACCAATGCATAAGGCTTAACCGGTTTGGTTATAACCGCCCCTGCCCCAATAAGTGAGAATTCGCCAATTTCATTGCCGCAGACTACGGTTGCATTAGCTCCTATTGATGCCCCCTTTTTTACCAATGTTTT
>CAYQPP010000123.1:0-8832 GCA_964419235.1 uncultured Bacteroidales bacterium | reverse complement strand
AAGTGCCAAATTTTTGTCTCTTTACCTATAACACAACCCTCATCAATTACAGCTGTATCATGGGCAAAATAGTTATCTGAAATCATAATAATATTCTATTTGTTAAAGAATTCAATAACAGTTTTTGTAATAAAATTCAATTGCTCATCGTCTAATTCGGTATGCATTGGCAGCGATATTACCTCATTACTAAGCATTTGGGTTATCGGAAATTTCTTCGATGAATCTTTAAAATCATCAAAAGCCTTTTGCTCGTGTAACGGGACTGGGTAATAAACCATTGCCGGAATACCGTGTTCGTTCAACCACAATTTTAAATTATCCCTATCGCCATTTTTTATTTTTAAAGTATATTGATGATATACATGCGTGGTAAAGCTATCGGTTTTGGGTGTTTCAATTTCAGCAATACCTTCAAATGCATTGTTATAAAAAGTTGCGGCCTTATGCCTTGCCTTGCAATAATTATCTAACTGTGGCAATTTTACCCTTAATACAGCAGCCTGAATAGTGTCTAAACGAGAGTTTATCCCTATCCTGTCGTGGTAATACCTAACTTTCATCCCGTGGTTTACAATAGACGATATTTTTTCAGCAAATTCATCATCATTTGTAAATAGTGCACCACCATCGCCATAGCAACCAAGGTTTTTAGATGGAAAAAAAGATGTGCACCCAATGTGTCCAATTGTTCCTGCCTTTTTTGTTGTTCCGTTTTTAAACGTATAATCGGCACCAATAGCTTGAGCATTATCTTCAATTACAAACAAATTATGCTTATCGGCAAGTTCCATTATCTGTTCTATATTTGCACATTGCCCAAACAGGTGAACAGGCACAATAGCTTTTGTTTTTGGCGTAATGGCTTTTTTAATTTCTTCAATATTAATATTATATGTATCGGGATATACATCAACCAATACCGGTTTTAGGCCCAAAAGGGCGATAACCTCAACCGTGGCAATAAAAGTAAAATTTGTGGTAATAACCTCATCGCCGGGCTTTAACCCAAAAGCCATCATAGCAATCTGAAGGGCATCGGTTCCGTTTCCGCAGGCAACAACATGTTTAATATTCAGATAATCGGCCAGCTCGTTTTGAAACTCTTTTACGGCATCACCTTTTATAAATTGGGTACTGTCAATAACAGATTGTATTGCTGTATCAACTTGGGGCTTTATTTTTTTGTATTGACTTTTTAAGTCAACCATGTTTAACGGGCGCATAATGATTTTTTTAACAAAACTTAAACGATAAAATAACTTTTCTATTGTTTTAGATTCTCCCAATACCATTCAATGGCTCTGCTTAAACCTTTTTTAATATCAAACTCAGGGTTATAGCCCAACATTGTTTTTGCTTTATCGATTGATGCCAATGAATGAGGAATATCTCCTGCCCTCTCTTGTCCATGCTTAACCACAACAGAATTAATTGCAGGGTCGAATTTGCCAAGCCCCTCTTTAAGTATGGCAACCAGCTCATTTAAAGTTGTATTATTACCATACGCCACATTGTAAACTGTATTTAAAGCACTGCTATTTTTAACCGTTGCAGCCAACTCATTGGCCTGAATTACATTTTCAACATAAGTAAAATCGCGCGAAAAACTGCCGTCGCCGTTAATTACAGGCGATTCGTGTTTGATTAACAGTTGTACAAATTTTGGTATTACCGCCGCATAAGCCCCTTCGGGGTCCTGCCGGCGACCAAATACGTTAAAATACCTTAACCCTATTACTTCCATTTTATATAAACCGCTAAACACATTTGCATAAAGCTCATTCACATATTTAGTTATAGCGTAAGGCGACAATGGGTTTCCTATACTCTCCTCAATTTTAGGCAAGGTATAATTGTCGCCGTATGTTGATGAGCTTGCGGCATAAACAAACCGCTTGACTTTTGCATCGCGCGAAGCGATAAGCATATTCAAAAACCCGCTGATATTAATATCATTGGTAGTAGCCGGATCATTTATTGAACGTGGTACCGAACCCAAAGCTGCTTGGTGCAATACAATTTCGGCACCCGACACAGCTTTTTTGCAAGTATCGATATTACGGATATCACCTTCAATTAATGAAAAAGAGGGATTATTAATAAACCCCTCAATATTTTCTCTCTTTCCTGTCAAAAAATTATCTAAACAAGTTATTGTATTGTTTTGCTTTAATAGTTTTTCAACAAGATTAGAGCCGATAAAACCGGCTCCACCTGTAATAAGTACTCTTTTATTTTCAATAAGCCTTTTGCTCATTTTATTTTGCGTAATTAATTGCCCTTGTCTCTCTAATTACAGTAATTTTTATCTGTCCGGGATAAGTCATCTCATCCTGTATTTTTTTAGAGATATCGTATGATAAGGTTTCGGCATCGGTATCGGATATTTTTTCGCTACCAACAATTACCCTCAATTCCCTACCTGCCTGAATAGCATATGTTTTTAATACGCCGGGATATGACAATGCCAACTCTTCAAGGTTTTTTAATCGTTTTATATATGATTCAACAACCTCACGGCGGGCTCCCGGGCGAGCTCCTGATATTGCATCGCAAACCTGAATAATGGGTGCAATTAAAGTATCCATCTCAACCTCATCGTGGTGGGCTCCAATGGCATTGCAAATATCTGGTTTTTCTTTACACCTTTCGGCTATTTTCATACCAAGAATAGCATGTGGCAATTCCGGCTCATCATCGGGCACTTTGCCAATATCATGAAGCAATCCTGCACGTTTTGCCAATTTTGGGTTTAATCCTAACTCCGATGCCATTATTGCGGCTAAATTAGCAACCTCGCGCGAGTGCTGTAAAAGGTTTTGTCCGTATGACGAACGATATTTCATTTTACCTATCAAACGAATCAACTCTGAGTGCAAACCGTGAATTCCCAAATCAATAGCAGTACGTTTGCCGGTCTCGATAATCTCCTCCTCTATCATTTTTTGGGTTTTATTTACCACCTCTTCGATACGTGCAGGGTGTATTCTGCCGTCGGTTACTAACTGGTGAAGTGCTAAACGTGCAATCTCCCTGCGTACAGGGTCAAAAGCCGAAAGGATAATAGCTTCGGGTGTGTCATCAACAATTATCTCAACACCTGTGGCGGCTTCAAGTGCACGAATGTTTCTACCTTCGCGACCGATAATCCGCCCTTTAATATCGTCATTGTCGATATGGAAAACCGTTACTGAATTTTCAACGGCATATTCCGAGGCTACACGTTGAATAGTTTGAATCACTATTCTTTTTGACTCTTTTGCTGCTGTCATCTTGGCTTCATCCATTATTTCATTAATTGACGACATGGCTTCGGTTTTAGCCTCGGCCTTAAGCGACTCTATCAGTTGAGCTTTTGCATCGTCAACCGAAAGTCCCGAAATTGATTCAAGCTGTTCAACCTGCTGTTTATGCATTTTTTTCAACTCTTCGCCTTTTTTCTCGACAAGGCTCATTTGGATAGATAGATTATCTTTAATTACCTCTACCTCTTTTTGTTTACGGCTGTATTCTTCAATTTTTTGAGAAATAGTTCCCTCTTTTTGTTTTATCCTATTTTCAGCTTGTGCGATTTTGCTGTTTTTCTCGTTTATAAATCTTTCATGTTCCGATTTAAGCTGTAAAAATTTTTCTCGTGCCTGAAGAATCTTATTCTTCTTTATTATCTCAGCTTCGGCCTCGGCTTCTTCTATAATACGAACGCTTTTTTTTCTGCGCCCGAACTTTATTATTACAAAAGATATTATGCCTCCTGCTACTAATGAAATAACGGCAACAACAATTAATGTTATTTTCTCCATAGTTTTGTTTAATGTATATAAATAAAAAACCCACACCAATTTTTGTGTTTGTAAAAAACCCCTGTAAAACATGGGTGGAGTCTCCAATTTATTTCTTACTTCCCCTGTCTCTTAATGAGTTCCCGAAGGTGGGGCCTGTTTTACGTAAACTGAGTTTGACTCCAATATATTAAATGTTGAGTTTTCCAAACTAGCCAAGAATCGATGCGGGCAATGTCTTGTTATTTTTATGTAAAAGAACGATATTACTCTAATTCTAAAATTTCTGCCAATACTTTATCAAACTGCCTAACCTCTTCCAAAACCGGATGTATTTCGTGGTGTTCTTCGGCTTCGACCAAACGTGTTACAAACTGAAGCGCCACCATTGCTAAAAAATCCTGTCCGTCTTTGTTTTTATACAACTTTTGGTACTGTGTAACTGTATCATTAATTTTTTTTGCAGCTTTCCTTATCTTTTCTTCGTCTTTTCTGTCAATTTTAAGTGGATAATATCTGTCAACAATATTTACTCGTATAGTTAATTTATCATCCATTTAAATAATTATTATCGGTTTAACAGAGCAATGCAATTATCAATCTCCCGCACAATTTTGTTTATTTTTAACTTCGCCTCTTTTGAATTATCGCTTGAAGCTATAAATGTTTTTGCTAAATCATTTGTTTCAAGCTTATGGTTTAGTTCTATAATTTCATTTTCTTTATCTGATAGTTTCAATTTAAGTTCTTTATTTTCAGTCACAAACAACTTATTTTCATCTTTTAATTCTTTATAAAGATAAACAAACTTTTCAAACTTTTCCTTAAATCCTCCTATCAATTGTGGTGTTTCCATTAATTTTAGGCTAAAATAATTTCTACAAAATTAATTAAGCTTATGGATTTTCAAAAATTTTAAGCATTTGATTGCACTTGTTTAAAGATAATTTATTTTTTTGAGATTATAAAAAATAACTTTAAGTATTTTTTAAAATTGTTATTGCGAGTTATATAAAAATCATGTAGGTTTGCCCTAAACAAATATTTTTATGGATAATTTTATTGTTTCAGCAAGAAAGTACCGTCCGTCAACATTTGCCTCGGTAGTTGGTCAAAAACCTATAACAACTACCCTGAAAAATGCCATCGAAAACAACCATATGGCACATGCATACCTGTTTTGCGGACCAAGGGGAGTTGGAAAAACTACCTGCGCACGTATTTTTGCAAAAACAATAAACTGCCAAAATTTAACAAACGAAACCGAGCCTTGCAACGAGTGTGAATCGTGCGTTTCGTTTAACAACGACCGCTCATACAATATTCACGAGCTTGATGCCGCATCGAACAATACGGTTGACGATATCAGAAACCTGATAGAGCAAGTACGTATTCCGCCACAGCTTGGGAAATATAGCGTATATATTATTGATGAGGTGCACATGCTATCGACATCGGCATTTAACGCATTTTTAAAAACATTGGAAGAGCCACCCGAGCACGCTATTTTTATTTTGGCAACTACCGAAAAGCATAAAATATTACCAACAATATTGTCGAGATGCCAAATATTCAACTTTAGCCGCATTACTGTTGAAGATGCATCGGGCCATTTAGCTTATGTTGCCAAAAACGAAAATATCGAGGTTGAACCCGAGGCACTAAATATAATAGCCCAAAAAGCTGACGGTGCAATGCGTGATGCCCTTTCGATTTTTGACCAGATTGTGAGTTTTTCGGGCAAAAAAATAACTTACGAAAATACCATTGCCAATTTGAATGTGCTTGATTACGACTACTTTTTTAAGCTAACCGACGTATTTTTAAATGAGGACACTACAACATCGCTTGTGCTTTTTGACGAGATTTTGGACAAAGGGTTCGACGGCCAGCATTTTTTGGCAGGCATTGGCAAACACTTTAGAGACCTACTTGTGGCAAGCGATGAAAAAACCATTAACCTGTTAGAAGTTGGGGCAAATATTAAATTGCAGTATTTAGAACAGACAAAAAAATGCACACCGTGGTTTCTGTTCCAAGCACTAAAAGCCACAAACGAAGCTGAAATAAACTATCGCGGAAGCCAAAACAAAAGGCTTACTGTTGAGCTTTGCTTAATAACATTGTGCAATTTGATTGCATTAAAAAAAAAAGTGAATTAGAGCCTAAACAGCCTGCACCCGCAAAAACTAATACAACAACAAAAAAACAAGACACAGCACCTATAAATTCAATAAACAAAAAGGAAACACCTGTTTATAATGAGTATAAAAGCTCGTCGCCGTCATTAAAAAACATTACGGCAAACAGGGCTGAAGACCCCCAAACCGAATTGCAAAAAGAAAAAAAAGAGACAGCAAACCTGCCTAAGCAAATATTCTCAAACGACGAACTAAAAACAGCGTGGCTAAGGTATGCCGAAAGTATAAAAAACAAAATGCCACGGTTATACCAAGTGCTACAAACCCATATTCCTGTTAAAGATTCGGAAACAACAATAAAATTACAGCTCGATAGCGAAAGCCAAAAGAAAGACCTTATGGAGAAAAACAACTCGGAGCTAATGAAATTCCTTATGAAGGAGTTGAGCAACTATTCGTTTAAATTAAAATTTGAGGTGGCAGAAGAGATAAAAAGTGAAAATTTGATTTATACCTCTACTGACAAATTCAAATATTTGTTGGAGAAAAATCAAGAACTCAATACGCTGAAAGAAAAATTTAACCTTGATTTTGAATAATCAATTAACTATTATATTTTAAAAACCAATAAAAACATGTTATTATGCTAACAAAAATAATGGAAGAGGAATTAAACAAGCAGATTAATGCCGAATATTGGTCGGCCTATTTTTACCTGTCAATGTCGGCTTATTTAGACAACAAAGGTTTGTCAGGCTCTGCGAGTTGGATGAGAATACAGTACCAAGAGGAAATTTCGCACGCGCTAAAGTTTTTTGACTACATTATTGAACGAGGCGGAAAGGTAAATTTAATGCCTATTGCAGAAGTTAGAAAAGAGTGGGACGGTATAATTGACATTTTTGAAGAAACCTTAAAACACGAACAACATGTAACAAGCCTTATTTACAACTTAATGGATATTGCCATAGAGCAAAAAGACCATGCCGCAAAAAGCTTTTTACAATGGTATGTTGACGAGCAAGTTGAAGAAGAGTCGGGTGTGCAGACAATTTTAGACCAATTGAAGATGGTTGAAGGAAAAGGAAACGGATTGTTTATGATTGACAAAGATTTAGGACAGCGGGTGTTTGTTGATGCGACAAAAGGTTAATGCGGGTATTGAATTGTTAAATTGTTACATGGCTAAATTGTTACATGATTAAATTGTTACATGGCTAAATTGTTACATGGTTAAATGGTTACATGGTTAAAAAGGCACGGCATAAATTTTTTATTATTACAATTTAATTGATAAATAATTATTGGACATACTGCCTTAGGCTGACAACAAATTATACCGTGTTTTGCAAAAACGAAACAATTATAATAGGGTAACCCCATAATATAAATAAAATGCCGATTATAAAGAAAAACCCAAGATTAATACTTATACTGACAGCAATATCATTTATTGCAAGTGGTATTGATTGTTTAGATAATAACTTGTTGGTTATTGCTGTTTTAAGCTTTTTTGTGGCTTTAATAAATATAATTGCCTCTTTTTTCGAAAAAAAACATGCATTTTATATAAAAATCACATTGCTCTTAATCAATATGGTTTTTGCAGCTTTATCTGGCTATTTATATTATTTAGCAGGCAGAGACAAAATACAGTATGGATGGGCAGTTGTATCAATAGTTTATCTGGTTGCAACAGTAATTGCATTTAAAAAAATAAGAAATCAAAAACGATAGGTGCTGAAACAATAAAACCAATTCAGTAAATACCGTGTAAATAAATAATAATAATAATAGGGCAAAAACATATGAAAAAAATATTAAATGTACTAAAATACCTTTTCTTTTTTGCAGTTGGAATATTCTTATTCTCATTGGTTTATAGAGAGTATGACCTAAAAGAGTTTGTTAAAACCTTACAAGGAATAAAGTGGGGGTGGATTATACTATCGATTGTGTTTGCTCTGTTAAGCCATTTAAGTCGTGCCATACGGTGGAATATGCTAATTCGTCCATTGGGCTTTAACCCCAAAATAATAAACACCTTTTTTTCGGTAATGATACTTTATGCCACCAACCTGATTATACCGCGCGGCGGCGAGCTAACAAGGTGTACGGTACTTTCGAGATATGAAAAAATACCCTTTGGCAAACTAATTGGCACCGTTGTAATTGAACGCACCACCGACACTTTAATTTTAATGGTACTGGTATTTGCAACCGTATTTTTGCAAATCGGGGTGTTTAAGCAGTTTATGGTAAACAACCCCGAATTTGGACAAAACTTTGGGTTTGTTTTTACCTTTTGGTTTTGGGCAGTTGCATTTATAGTAGGCATTGGGGGTATTTACACAGTTTGGAAATTACGAAACAGGCTAAAAAAAATAAAAATAATAGGCAAACTATTCGATTTGCTGTTCAATTTTTTTGAAGGCATCAAATCAATAAAAAAACTTGAAAAACCCGGGGCGTTTATTGCACATTCAATATTTATATACTTAATGTATTTTTTAATGATGTATGTAGTATTTTTTAGTTATGAGCCCACTCGACATATTGGCCCATTAGCAGGGTTAACCGCATTTATAATGGGCGGACTGGCAATGCTTATGCCTGTACAGGGTGGCATTGGGGCATGGCACTTTATGGTTATCGAAACGCTATCAATTTACGGATTAGACAAATTGCACGGGCAAGACTTTGCTTTGGTTTCGCACACATCGATGAATTTAATGATACTTATTGTTGGCGGAATTAGTTTTATACTGCTCCCTTTCTTTAATCGGAAAAAATTAAATAGACTTTAGACTTTAGATGTTAGACTTGAGATGTTAGACTTTAGATGTTAGACTTGAGATGTTAGACTTGAGATGTTAGACTTGAGATGTTAGACTTGAGATGTTAGACTT
>CAYQPP010000122.1:0-10320 GCA_964419235.1 uncultured Bacteroidales bacterium | reverse complement strand
CAAGCTAAAGCATGGTGTTATTCTCATAACATCACGATATTTGACTAAAACATATTAAATATAATAAATAGTTTGATAATAAGTTATTTTAATATTTTATGGTTGTCCAAAAAAAAGAATATTGTAACATTCAAATTATCAATGATTTCGTTATCTTTGTATAAAAGATTTAAAATGAAACCTTTCCTGAAATGAATTCGGGTCAGGCTATGCGAGGGGTGCTAATGTTTTCAGTTGAGCTCGACAGAAGGATATGTTTAATAACTAATAACTTAACACGTTTTAAACAGATGAAAGGAATGATAAATATAGAGTATCCAGAATCTTTAGCTAATATATTAAGGCTTAGTGGAAAAGATTTTGAATCAGAGATAAAAAAAAGTTCTTTAGTAAAGCTCTTTGAGCTTGGGAAAGTGTCATCAGGTGTTGCTGCAAGAGTTTTGGGATTCTCAAGACTTGATTTTTTAGAATTGTTAGCAAAATACAATGTTTCGGTATTAAGCCAATATGATTTAGACGATTTAAGTGAAGATATTGCCAATGCCTAAAGTTGTTTCAAATACGACCCCAATAATATCTTTGCTAAAATTAGAAAGGCTTGAGTTGTTACAATTATTATATTCTCGGATAAATATTCCAACAGCAGTTTATAGGGAAATTGAAGCAGGTAAAAGCAAAGACTACTACAGGGATTTATCAACAATTGAATGGATTGATATTATTGAAATTAAAGATAGCCAAGCGGTTAAATATTTCCTTGACCTTGATGTTGGAGAAGCTGAAGCAATTGTATTGGCAACTGAAATAGAGGCTGATTTGATAATTATGGATGAGAAATTAGGGCGTTTTCATGCAAAACATGCCGATTTAAAGGTTACCGGCACAATTGGGATTCTTATAAAAGCAAAAACAGAAGGGTTAATTGATAAGTTGAAGCCATTGTTAAATGAACTGACCGAAAAAGAAGTTTGGATTAGTGAAAAACTAAAAAAAAGGATTTTGGTGGAAGTTGGAGAAGAATGATTACGTTTGCCAACAAATTTATAAAATTATAGCCGAAATAGTTTAAATTCAAGAGTTGCATACCACTTTAATTTCATCGTAATCTAAATTGGTTGAGCCCCATAGTTGGATACTATTCTTATAACAATTTTAAGGGTTGTTTTTGGAGTTTTTGGATATATAATCAAAAATTTAATTAAGGTTTAAAACCGTAACGCTTTGAGATGCAAGCATGCCCGAAGGTTGGAAGATAGCCTCTGCCGCTGCTGCATAAGGAGGTGTCGATAAACTGCAACTTGCAGGGTAGCTTCGTTTTACTAACTTTACTGTAAATTTATTGGGAGAGCTATAAAACCCATACGGTTTTTTATGCTTGCCGTTACAGTAAATAATTAATTGTGTTTTACTCAAAAAAGTTATGGTTTTATATAAAAGATATTTAATTCTGTTTAATATAATATTGTTTAATGTTGTTTTTGCATATGGGCAACAAAACAGGTTTTCAAATAGTATTTATTACCCGTCAATACATTCATTAAGGGCTTTTGTTGAAGGCAATGAGCAGTCGTATCCGGTTATTGAGCTGTTTGGCGATAACCATATTCTTATTGAATTTGATGATTTGGGATCAAATGAGCGTGATTATTCATACCAAATTATCCATTGTAATTATGATTGGAGTGTTTCGGAACTTCTGTCGGATGAATTTATTGATGGTTTTAACGAAAACACAATACAGGATTTTGACTATTCGGTCAATACAAAAATAGGGTATATAAATTACAGGGTATCATTGCCAAATAGCGATGTGCAGTTTAAGGTGTCGGGAAATTATGTGCTTAGGGTAATTGAAAACGGCAATAGGGACAGCACGGTTTTAACTGTGCGGTTTATGGTTTACGAACCTGTTGTAAATGTTGTTGCTGAGGTTATCCGCCCGCTTGGGGCGAGGGTTCAAAATAACAGTCAAGAGGTTAAGTTGAGTATTAACCATGAGCAACTTGAAATTAGCGACCCATTTAATGATGTTAAGGTTGTTATAACCCAAAACAACCGTCCCGACAGGGTTATAAAAGATATTAAACCTGTGTTTGTTCGCAATAACGAGTTGGTTTACAGTTTTTCGGGTGATATTGTTATGCCGGCAGGTAACGAATTCCGCACATTTGCTTTTACCAATATACATAAATACGGCATCAATGTAAATGATATACAATTTGTTGATACTATTTACCATGTGCAATTAAGAATTGACGAGCGGCGGAGCTCAAAGCGTTATTTTTGGGAGGAGGAGATGAACGGGAAAAACATTGTTTATATTAATAATAGCGATGATGCATATAGGGCAGCCGATTATGCTTTTGTGTATTTTAGCTTGCCTGTTGATGAGCCTTTTTTAGAGGGCAAGGTTTATGTTTATGGCGGATTGACACAATGGAAAACTAATGAGGCCAATTTAATGCATTACAATTTTGACACTAAGATGTATGAGGCGATTTTATTGTTGAAACAGGGTTATTACGATTATATTTATACTTATTTTGATACTTATACACATAAATTAGACGAGTCGGTTTTAGAGGGCTCGCATTACCAAACCGAAAATGATTACCTGATTTTTGTTTATCACCGTGGTTTTTCGCAAAACTACGACAGGCTTGTGGGCTATCAGATTGCAAACAGCAAATATAAAGAGTAACAAAAGTCCGGCTTTTATAATTAAAACCGGACTTCTGCTTATATTAATATGGTATTTTTTTTAGTTCAAAAGCCCACCCAAAAGTTCATCTAACTCATTGGCATGAATTGCGCGCTTTACAATATTCCCGTTAGGGTCGATTAATATGGCATGCGGAATTCCGTTAACGGCATATTGTTTGGCAACGGGGTTTCCCCATCCCTTAAGTGCCGAAACCTGTGCCCATGTTAAGCCGTCGGCTTTTATAGCCTTAAGCCAGTTTGCTTTGTTGTCGTCCATTGATACGCCAAGTATGGTAAAGCCTTTTGCCGAGTATTTTTTATACATGGCAACAACGGTCGGGTTTGCTTTGCGGCAGGGTACACACCACGAAGCCCAAAAGTCAATCATTAAATATTTGCCTTTAAAGCTCGATAGGCTTATCGGGTTGCCGGCAGTATCGTTTTGGGTAAACTCGGGTGCGGGCATGCCGGGCTGTAAGCTCCGCAATAACGTAATTCGTTCGTAAAGCTGTTTTGTATATTTATTGTTTGTTAGTTCGGGACTAAGGGTATCGGTAAGTGTTATCAGTTCATTCAAATCAATACTGTAAATAAGCTCGCGCCTAATTATAAACGGGGCCAGTATTGAGCTGTTGTTATTGATTACATAAGTTTTGGTGAAATCTGATTTTAAGTTGTCGATTGAATCATATTTTACTTCAATATCAGCTTTTATCTCCTCGGTTTCGGCATTTTTATAATCATTATAGAGTGCATTAAGTTTATTATCGAATATTGCTCTCGATTCAATAAAACCATTATAATCATTTTGGGTTTTTGAACCGGTTATTTCAGCGCCTCTTAAACTGTCGGCATGGGCAGTAATTGTAATTTCGGAGTTTTCAACAAAAAGGCTTATGCGGTTTCTTGAATCTCCAATTTGAATATAATAGTAGTCGGGCGAGTTTAAGCTGCCTTTAAATTTAAAGCTGCCATTTACAAAGTTGGCCGAGTCTAATGTTTTCATCTCGCCATTTTCGTATATCTGCAAGTATGCTTTTGCTGCTACTTTTCCGGTAATTTTACCTGTAATTTTGTATTCGTTTTTTTGTGTGTTGCTACACGAAGCCAATAATAAAATTCCAAGTGCAATTGATAGTATTTTCTTCATAACAATAGTCTAAATGTAAAATTTGTTTTATTATTTATTAATGATTGTCAATTCCATGAATCATATAAAGCAGGTGGTCTAATGTTTTAAAAATTTCGGTTAAATATTCGTTAACTGCTTTTATACTTCCGGGCAATGTATATACCAATGACTGGTTCATTGTGCCTGCAATTCCCCTTGATAGGAGTGCATTTGGTTTTTCGGCACCATATTTCATTCTTATCATCTCCATAATGCCGGGTATCTCTTTGTCAATGTGTGTTTTAACGGTTTCAACTGTTATGTCGCGCTGTCCAATGCCTGTGCCGCCGGTTGTGATTATAATGTCGGTTTTTTCATGTTTTGATTCCTCTATCAACAACGATAGTTCATCGGCATTATCAGGAATTATTATATTTTTAATGTTAACTGTTTTTTCAATTTGTTTAAAATATTCTGTAATCAGTTCTGTTACCAAAGGGCCACTTTTATCTTTATAAATACCTCTGTAAGCCCTATCGCTTAGTGTTATTACTTTAATGTCGAATGTTTTGGCTTTATGTGTAATATTTTGGTTTATGTTAAATGTTAAATAGTCGTCGGGCAGGCATAATATGCCATTAAAGCCCTCAAATACTAACTGTTTAACTACTATTAAATCAGCTTTGTCGTTGGCAATTATGTCAAATGTGTTAAGCGGTTTTTTGCTAAAGGCGTCAACCACCATTATTATACCTGCCGAGGTTTTGTCGGTAAATTTTTTGACTATTGTTGGTTCGGGCAGCTCTTTTTCAAATAATAATACCTGCTTTGATACTTTGTTTGGCGATGTTGAGGCATCATCAACCTCAACTACATGTTTGTGGCTTGTTATTCGGTATAACGAGGTAATTTTCATCCGTTTATATTTTTAACAATTAAGAAAATTAAGTTATATTTCTTATAATCATTGCCGTACCCTCATAGTTTGTTCAACTTTATCATTCAGGCAAGACTATTCGGGCATGTGTATTAAAAGCTTAGCTATGAGCGTTACGTCTGTTTATAATTTCATTTTTACTCTTTAAACACACCTGATATTTTTGTAATTTTTTGATACTCTATTTTGTCGCCGGGCTTAATAACACCGCCTTTAATAACTTTGCAAAAAATGCCCTCTTTTGGCATTACGCATTTTCCAATTTCTTGAAAAATCTCACAACTGTCGCCGTGGCATTTTTTACCAATTTGAGTAACCTCTAAATGCGTTTCGCCAATTATAAATTTATCGCCCGGTTTTGTTTTATATAATACAATTCCCTTGGTGGTTATGTTTTCGGCAAATTCGCCATACTCTAATTTGCGACCTATTTCAGGTTCAAATTTTTTTATACTCTCATCGCCAAGCAAACTAATTTGTCTGTGCCAATCGCCGGCATGGGCATCGTTTTCAATTCCTTTTTTTGTTAAAACAATTTGTTTGCGCGGTGTTTTTATTGTGCCTTTTTTTTCTGAAATGTTTACTGAAATTACCTCTATCATTTTATTTTTGTGGTTTAGTATTTAATATAATTGAACGGAAATCTGACCATTTTTGAAAAACCTTCGCCGGCCTCAAGCATATCTTCGTCGTCGGCCGAAAAGTGCCAGTTTATGATTAGCATTTTACCTGTTTTTGCCAGTTGTTTAAACTCAATCATAATATCGAGCAGCGATTTTGTTGACGACGTGTTGAAATATATCATTTTAAAATTTACCACAGTTTCGTCATTGGGAGATTTTGTGTAATTTTCGACCCAATCAAAAACCGGTTGGTAAAATTTTTTTGTGTTTTCGGGGATTGATGTCCCTGAAAAATCGAACCGTTTTTCGGTTTTGCTTAAAATTATTTCGGGGGTATCTTGGGTTTTGTCTAATATTAGTGGTAACATATGTTATAATTTTTTACAAATATACTTATTTATTGATTATCGGGTATTTATTCAATTGTTTTTTGATTATGTGAGTAAACAAATAATATGTTCCCGAGTTCATCGTATCCGCTAAAAAGTTTCTCTTTTTCGTGTTTTAGGCTCTCCTCCCTAAAGCCTATTAGCGTAAAGCCTGCATCTTTCGATTTTTCGTTTATTAACGATTTTGGCGACACCTCCTCTTTGTGTGGTATAATCTCAATATTGTTTTCGTTAATAGGCAGCCTGCCTTTTATCACTAAATCTTTCATGCGTTGTTTGGCATTGTCGATATCGTTTGGCTGAACTATCTCAAATATTTTAATGCCTGCTTTTTTCCAATCGGGGTGCCCAAGTATTATAAAGCTCAGCAGCAGTAATAAATTTGCGTTTTCGGCATCAATAGTCCTTATCCATATGTGGATGCCTTTTTTATAGTCAATTGCCTTTTTGCTGCTTGACAGAATCCCAATATCGAATTTTCCGGCAGACACCAGCGACACGTTGTCAATTATTTCGCTAAGCGATTCGGGGTTTTGTTTATCAAACTCAAACACAACCATATTGTTCTCCATGCCCGCAATGCCCGGTATTTGTATTGCTTGGGCTATTGCCGATGTGTTCGATGGCGATATAATGGTATCGACGTACAGTTGGCTGTGTTTTAACCGTACTTTTTTCAACAATTTGTCTAACTCAATTTCGGCCTGTTTGTGTGTTGCCTTGCTGTAATAACCGTTTATGTGGTGCAAAAATGTGCCAAACCCGAATTTGTACGAAATCCAGTCTAAAAGCAAAAATGCATTATCTCGTTCAAACGAATGTTTTGAAATACATATGGCACTTGGTCGCCACTCCGAATAGGTTTTAATGCTTCTTTTTTTCTGGATAAATACTTGCAAATTCCTGCTTAACTGGTAAATGGCATTGGCGTAAATGCCCTCGAAACCACGGCGATTTTTGTGGTATGCGTTAATATACAGGTACATAAGTGTCATTACAATAAATGCCAATATTGCGTATGGTGTGTTTATTTTAAACATTACCCAAACCGAAACAACAAAGCCTATTAACGACAAATACCATTTTGAGCGGAACGACGGGCGGTAAGACGGGCTTGAGCCAAAATGGTTTAAAAACGATATTAGGGAGAGCGAACCGTAGGTTACCAAAAAAAACATTGATATTATTTCGGCAACAAAATTGACATCGCCCATGGCAACAAAAATATAAGCTATCAAAATAGTTATTATCGATGCATTAATGGGTTCTTTATCGCGCTTGCGCTCTTTGCCCATCCAGCGGTTGAGTTTTTTCATCGGGAAAGCCATGTCGAGCGCCAATGCCTGCAATGTTCGCGGTGCAACCATTATTGAGCCCAATGCCGACGATATGGTTGATGCCGCCAGCCCTAACGGGATGATTATTGCCCCGCCAATGGCAATTTTGCCCATAACAAGCTGGTTGTTCAATAAATCGTTTACCGATGCCGAGCCGGCCAATTTGTAGATTATAAAAAAATAGATAACCATGCCTATTATGGTTGCCGCTGTTGTTCCCAAGGGAATTGATTTTGAAGGGTTTTTCAAGTCGCCCGAAAGCCCTACGCCCGCTGTCATTCCTGTAAAAGCAGGGAATATAATGGCAAAAACAACAAAAAAGCTGCCCATGTTGCGCATTGAGGCATCTTTAAGCGTAAAGTTGGCAACCTCGCCATATTCGGTTCCTCCTAAAAAAAACATTACAAGCGATATGCCTAATATGGCAACCACAAAATAGAGGGCTTTTACTCCTAAGTTTGCGCCTTTTTTTAATATAAGAGTTGCAAGTATTGTCATCGCCGTAAGGCTAATGGCTTTGCGTGCCCAGAATATTTGGGTTGGGTCGTCAAGTTTTATAAACAAAAAATTGAAAGCCTCGGTAAATGCAATAATATAAAAAGCCACGCTAATGGCTTGCGATATAAATAAAGCAATGCCGATGGTTGCGCCAATATTCAGACCAAATGAGCGCGATATAATAAAATACTCGCCACCTCCTTCAACCCGTTTGTTTGTGGCAATTTCAGAAATGGCAAGTGCTGTTGGTATTGTAACAAGGTGCCCAAGTATTATTACAAGTATTACACCCCAAAACCCAATGGTGCCGACTGCCCACCCAAACCGCAAAAATAGTATTGCACCTAAAATTGTTGATATTGCGGTAAAAAAGACGGGTGCTGTGCCAAATTTTTTTGAGTGGGTGCTTGTGGTCATTTTTATATAATTTTGATAGGGTATAGTATTTATATTTTGATAGCTAATATCCGATTCTATTAAAACAATTTTTATCAGTTAAATTAAAATGTATCGTACCTTAAAAAACTACTCTTTGGTTTTCTCTATCAGTTTTATTTCTTTAACCACCATATTTTTATCAACGGCTTTGCACATATCATAAATAGTAAGCAGGGCTATATTTACGGCGGTTAGTGCTTCCATCTCTATGCCGGTTTGCCCAATGCATTTTGCAAAGCTTTCGCATGAAACGCCATTTTCGGTCAAGGTGGCATTTACATCAATTTTGGTAATTAACAGCGGGTGGCAAAGCGGAATAAGCTCCGATGTTTTTTTTCCGGCTTGTATTCCTGCAATTTCGGCAATAGTAAGCACATCGCCTTTTTTCATCAGGTTCTCTTTTATTAGCTTAACCGTTTGCGGGCTTAATGTAATTTTGCCTACGGCACGTGCGGTTCTGGTTTGCTGGGGCTTGTTGCCCACATCAACCATGTTTGCTTTTCCGTTGCTGTTTGTATGGCTTAGGTTTTGCATAATGTTTTGTTGTTACCATTAAAATACCTGTAAAACTACTACTTTTTATTCTGATGCATTCATAAATATTTATGAATTATACAGATTGTTAACCTCCGATATTATAAAAATTGCCGGTTTTGTTTTTATGTCCGGTTAGGGGTTTATTTTTTAGTGCTTTGTTGTAAGCCTCTTCAATACCAAGTTCTCTGACATTATATGCCAAATCGTTAAACAGGCATGGTTTAAGCAAACCGTTTGCGGTTAGCCTCAGTCTGTTGCATATTGCGCAGTTTCCTCCGTCGCCACCCTCGACAATCCCAAATTCGCCTTTCCCCAAATCCATTTCGGGAATAAACCTTACATGGAAACCGTTTTGTTTTGCGAATTCGGCTACTTGTTGGGCATCGGGCTCCATTGATGAATTTTTAATGACACAATTGAGCTTAATGGGCGATAGTCCTGCTTTTTGGGCAGCTTCAATGCCTTTAAGCACTTCGCTTAAGTTTCCAACCCTTGTTATGGTGTTGAATTTTTCGGCATTTAAGGTATCAAGGCTGATATTAACCCTTTGCAGTCCGGCTTTTACCAAGTCGGCGGCATATTTTGTGAGTAAAATGCCGTTTGTTGTCATTGCAAGGTCGGTAATGCCATTAATATTGGCAATCATTGCAGTTAATTCAACAATACCTTTGCGTACCAGCGGCTCGCCACCGGTAATCCTTACTTTGTTTATGCCGTGTTCAACCCCATATTTTACAACTTCAATAATTTCGGCAAACGACAGTATTTCGTTATGCGGCAGCAATTTTACGCCGCTTTCGGGCATACAGTAGATGCATCGCAAGTTGCAGCGGTCGGTAACCGAAACGCGCAAATAGTTTATTTTTCTTTTAAAACAGTCGTACATCTACCAAATCTCCTTTTTTTAACTCTTTAATCCCTTTTTCTATAATTGCCAAACCATCGGCGTTGGGCAGGGCATAAATGTGTGCCGACCCGTGGTATTCGGTTGTAAAAACCTCGCTGCTGTTTGAAATATTTATAGGTATTAGCGATTTGCGTTCCGATTTTTTTCTGCTGAAATCTTTTCCTAACGGAAGTTTGATCAAATTGGGCTTATGCTGTTGGTTTGTGATTTTTTTGAGCAGGGGTTTTACAAATATCTCGAATTGAACAAACGATGAAACAGGATTGCCCGGCAGCCCGAAAATAAATTTGTCGCCTTTTTTGCCAAAAGTGGTTGGTTTTCCGGGTTGTACGGCCACGCGGTCAAAAAGGATATTGATGCCGAGGTCGGTCATTATTTTTGGCACAAAATCAAAATCGCCCATGCTCACGCCGCCTGTAAGCAGTAAAATATCGCAAGTGTCAATGCCATTTTTTATGGCATTGTATGTTTTTTCATAGTCGTCTTCAACAATGCCAAAATACTCAACAAGGGCGTTGCATTGCAGAGCCTGAGCAACCAATTGGTGCCCGTTGCTATTGCGTATTTGCGATAGGCCGGGGCTGTTTTGCGGTTCAACAAGCTCGTTGCCGGTTGATATAATACCAACTTTTGGCTGTTTGTAAACTTTAGGTTTGTTGCATCCCACCGAAGCCAAAACAGCAATGTGGCGTGCATCAATTTTTTGTCCTTTTTTAAGAACAACATCGCCGGTTTTTACATCCTCGGCCAAAGCGATAATATTATTTCTTGGATGCCCTGTAAATCTAACCTTGTTTTCGCCAACCATTTCCGATAGTTCA
This sequence comes from uncultured Bacteroidales bacterium, assembly GCA_964419235.1. Taxonomy (GTDB): domain Bacteria; phylum Bacteroidota; class Bacteroidia; order Bacteroidales; family SZUA-534; genus GH45. The sequence goes on along the minus strand of CAYQPP010000122.1, from coordinate 19 downwards.
ACCTGAATAACAAAATCGG